>JAMCRM010000183.1:6459-21001 GCA_023380575.1 Acidobacteriota bacterium
CGGATATCGGCTTTCAGCCTCGGGTGGTGGCCCGCTGCGACTACACGGAGACGATCAAGGCGATGGTGCAGACGGTGCCGGGGATCTCGCTGCTGCCGCTGTGGGCGGTGGAGAAAGAGGTCCAGAGCGGGACGCTGTGGCTGGTGAAGACGCGCGAGCGGCCCCTTTCACTGAAAATCGTGCTGGCGCGGCGCAAACGCAAGTACGCCCCGCCGGCGGTCACCGCGCTGGTCAACGCCGTTCGCGAATACTCCGGAGGGCGGCGCGTCCCTACTTCCCGGCAAACGGGCGTAACGGCCGAATGAAGATGTTCCGGTAGGCAACCGGGCCGTGGTCGCCCTGCAACATCAGGGGATTCGTCGGCGCCTCCGGGATTTTCATGGCGGAGTTGGTGGGGCCGTCCACGGTGACGTTTTCCTGCACCAGAAGGCCGTTGTGCAGGACCCGCAGGAAGCGCGCGTCTTGGGTCTTCCGCCCCTCCGGATCGAATCGCGGACCCCGGAACCAGATCTCGAACGACTGCCATTGCCCCGCCGGGCGGGCCGCATTGCGAAGAGGAGCCGTACCCCCTTGTCCTTTCCCTTTCACGATGCGCTCGTAAACACCGCCGCAGTCGTGCGAGGTCGGCTGTGCGGTGCCAAAGCTGTCCTTGACCTGGATCTCGTATAACCCGTGCAGGTAGACGCCCGAGTTGGAGTTCTTCGGGATGAGGAACTCGACATACAACTCGACATCGCCGAACTTTGCGTCGCTCACCAGGTTGGAAGTGCGGCCGGCCGGTCCGTTCAGAATCCGGCCGCCCGGCGCGGGAGTTGCGAACAGACTCTCCCCGTTCCAGCCTATCCCCTTCGCCGTGAACCACTGCAGGGGCTTGCCGTCCAGAGCATGCCATCCCCCCATGTCCCTGCCGTTGAGCAGCGGTGTCCAGCCGTCCTCCAGCAGGTAGCGGGGATCGCCGTGCGCGGCCCCATCGTTCAGCGAGGCTGCGTTCTGAGAGGCAAGCGGGAGCGCGGCCAGCAGCAGCGCCGCCAGGCATGCGGCAGCAGCCTTCACCACGCAAGCCTCAGGGCCAGTTGCACGCGACGCGCGCTTCTTGCCGCCGTCGGGGTGAGGAACAGAGGATCCACCTGATTGCCGCCGGCGTCAAACCTGGCGGTTCCGGAAACCGACGAGAACTGCGTATGATTCATGGTGTTATAAGTTTCGAAGCGCAGTTGCAGGTAGCGGCCTTCCTTGCCCAGCGGGATGCGGCGGTAAACGGACAGGTCCCAGTTGTTCAAGCCCGGACCGCGAAGCACGTTGGATCCCGTATTGCCCATGGTGCCGGGCGCCGGACGGCCGAAACGGTCCCGTTCATTCGCGGCGCCCGGGTTCGCCACGTCGGGACGCGCCGCCTCCGACGGGGTGCCGGTCAGGTTGGCGCCGTCCACGGTGCTGATTCCCGGTGTGAACGGAGCGCCGGTTGAGATCCGCGTGATGCCCGAGAGTTCCCAGTTGTCGGTCACCACGCCCAGCAGGCGCGACTGGAAAATCCTGCCGGGCTCCGGCAGCCTGTAATAGTAGGACATGCTGAACACGTGGTTGCGATCGTAGCTCAGGCGTCCATAATTCCTTACAGTCGGCGGGAAGAACGGACTTACAGAAGTGTCCCAGTTCGTCGCCGTGCCCATATTTCTGGCGAAGGTATAGGCGACCGTCACCGAACCCCGCTTCACTCTTTGCCGGAAGCTCGCCTGAAGAGAATGATAATTGGAGTTGCCGGCCATCTCATACGCAGTGATATCGCCATATCCCACGAAAGGACGCAGGAAGTTCGGAGGCAGCGCCGAATTGGCTGTGGTCGGATCGCGGTTTTCCGGATGCCGGTCCAGGTACTGCGCCCCGATGGGAACCGGGTTGATGTTCCGTACCCACCAGAGGTGACGGGCAAACGAGCCGACGTACGAGACATCCAGCGAACTGCGCGGTCCGAGACTCTGCTGGACCCCGAAACTGGCGTTATACGCGCACTCCGGCTTCTGATCGGGTCCGGTGAGAAAGGTCTTCACGGTGCCCGGCGCCACCACCGCCTGGTCCGCCGTCTGCAGCAGGGTGTCGAACGTGCCGTAGTAGATCGTCGGAGTATACACTCTGGGCGGAGTGCTTCCCATATAGGTCCAGGGTGAATTCACGGACCTGTTGAAGTACACGCCGCCGCCACCGCGCAAGACCGTCTTTCCGGCCACGTTCCACGCGAAACCCAACCGCGGCCCCAGGAACGTGCGGGGCATGTCCGCCAGCGCATTCGGCAGGCCCCGCGTGCCGGCTTTTGTCATTCCGTTTGCGAAGTTTCCTCTGTTCAACGCATAGGTGCCCACAAGATTGCTGCGAAACGTCGCCCCGGTTACGGGGTCCAGCGCCACTTTCTTGCCGGCGGAATTGTACGCCGGGCGCAGCAGCGTCGGCGCCGCGGAGGCCTCCCAGTTTTGCGGGAGGAACACGTAGAATTCGTTGTCTTCCTCGTCCTGGGGCCCGTCGTGGTACACACGGAGGCCATAATTGAGAAAGAATCGCGGCCTTACCCTCCAGTCATCCTGCAGATACCACTCCAGGTTGGTGAACCGGAGCCGCACCCACGGCTGAGCGGTGGCTTCGGTGTAGCTCTGAAAGACGCCGGTCAGGGCGTTGCTGAACGCGTAGTTGCTGTCCAGCGGATTGGCCCGGTCGCGGCTCATATTCACGACGCCACGCTTGGCCGTCCCCACCGACCGGTTCTTCCGCGACCGCTCGAAATAGATTCCCGCCTTTATCGAGTGAGTGTGGTAGATCTTGCTGATATTGTTGGAGAGCGTGATGCTGACGCTGTTGGTATACCCGGGGAAGTCGTAACTCAACGTAACACCGGCCACGTTCGCCACGCCGCCGAACGTCATCGCCGGTATGATATTGGCGGTATTGTTCGCCGGATACCACTGAAGATCGGAAGAGCGTCGCGCCTTTCTGCTGACGCTTGCCGGGTCGTCGATGAGCCACCTCGGCCCGCTCAGCGAAGTCACGCCGAAGACGAACTCGTTGAAGATGGTCGGGGTGATGGTCGCCGTGCCGTGCAGGCTGGCAAGCCAGGCCGGGCGGTCGATGGAGTTGGTCGTCGGCAGGGGGACGGTGGGACCGCCCAGGTAGTACGACGTCTGTGTTTCCGAGTTCAGGTTCACGCGGGCGTACATCTGCAGATTTTCGCGCGGTGAAAAGTCCGTCCGGAGGGTCTCCACGCGGCGGGGCGAAGGATAACTGGGGTTCGTAATGTGGTTCCACTGATACCGCCGCGCCGGTTCCGGATCGACGAAATTCGGCTCCGGGAATAATTTCAGCATGGCCTGTCCCACGCGATTTATCCTGGATGCCGGTATCACGTTTCCCGGGAACGCGATCTGATCATTTAGCGCATCGGTAATGGGGACCAATCTTCCGTTGACGTCATAGGTTTGGGAAAAGTCGCCGTTTCGCTCCAGCGGGGTGGGGACGGTACGGGTTGTAGCCGCCCTGGCCACAAGCTGCTCCTGAATCTCGTGCGAGAAGAAAAAGAACAACTTGGACCGATCTGCGTTGAACTTCCCGGGTATGTAAATAGGCCCGCTTAAGTTGTAGTCGAATATGTTATAGCGGTATCGCGGCCGGCCGATCTTGTTACGGTTATTGAAATAATTATTGGCCGTAAACTGCTCGTGCCGGTGATACCACCCGGCGTTGGCGTGGAAACTCTTACCGCCGCCCCTGGTGATGACGGTGATGGCGCCGCCCGAATTCCTGCCGGATTCGGCGGAGTAGTTCGTCATGAGAACCTTGAGTTCCGCGACGGAAGACATGGACGGCACGCTGCCCAGAGTTCTGGCATCACCGATGTCGATGTTCGATATGCCGTCGATCGTCATGTTCTTGTTGTTTTCCCTGGCGCCGCTGATGTAGATGCCGAATCCACTATCGCCGGACGGTGATTCGCGGCTCTCGTTGGTGTCCACCACGCCGGGCAGCAATGCGACGGCATCCATGATGTCCCGCGATTTGATCGCCAGGGCGGACAACTCCTCGTCCTGCAATACTCCCGCCCGCTCCCCCGAGGCCGCCATCACCTGCGCAGCCTCCGCGGTAACGGTAACCGTATCCGCCGCGGTTCCGAGTTCCAGACGAACGATTCCGAGGGAACGTTGCTCGCCGGACCGGATCTCGATGCCGCCCTGGGCATATTGTTTGAAGCCCGGCGCGGACACACTGAGGGAGAACACGGAGGCGGTCAAGTCCGGATAGACGAAAAACCCCACACTGTTCGTCTTTGTGGTGCGCACAAATCCGGTGGCGTCAGCAACCAGCTTGACCTCCGCGCCGGGGACCACCGCCCCGGTCGGATCGTGCACCGTTCCGGAAAGTAAACAGGAGATGTTCTGCGCGGGTGCGGACACCGCCACAAACAGGAAAACTGTCAAGAACTTCTTCACGACTGGTACCTCCGTTCCGGTTGGCGCCGGCACTCTGTGCGCCCGATTTCAAGAGCGCCCACACCAATCCCCTCTTGGCGCCGCAAACGGTGTAACAGGTCTGAAATATCGCGTGACACCGCGGCACCCGGGGTCGAATATAGCATGGACAAAATTCCAGTCAATTGAATTCTTTTGAAGTGAACTTCATCGTTGGCTAATCTGCACGCCGCTTGCGCGGCTCATCCGCCGGCGGCCGGCTTCTTATCGGGGTGACGTGAGTTGAGGCTCTTGACGATCTCAATGAAGGCGCGCACGGCGGGAGCGCCGTACGTGCGCTTCCGCGCCGCCAGAACCACATTCAGGAACAGCGGTCGCTCGCGCTGTTTGACGCGCCAGAGAGTCCCGTTGCGGACTTCTTTCTCGACCGCCCAGCAGGGGAGCAGGGACATGCCGAGGCCCTTTTGCACCACCGCCTTGATGGTCTCGGTATGATCGCAGCGCACAATCACCCGGGGCCGAAAGCCAAAATCGTGAAAGTAGCGGTCCATCACCCTGTCGATCGCGGAACCCTTCTCGTAAAGAACGAAGGGCACGTTGGCGAGGTCGCCAATCGACGTGTTGCGGCGCGGCACGGGCTTGCCGGACACCAGCACCATGGGCAGATCGACGACGCCGCAAACCACCCCGAACGAATCCAGTGAGACGTGCGGCTCTTCGCGCAACTCGGGTATCACCAGGAACGCCAGGTCGATGTCTCCGGCGATGAGTTTCTCCACCAGCGCCTTGACCTGCCCGGTCTGGACCAGCAGGTTGACTCCCGGGTAGCTGGCGAGGAACTCCGCCAGCATGGTGGGCACGAGATAGGTGGCGACGATGGGACCCGCCCCGATCCGCACGAGACCTCTCCGCACGCCTTTCCATTCGCCCAGCACCCGCGCGGCGGTATCGTGTTCCGCGACCATCTGCTGCAGGTAGGGGAGGATGGCTTTCGCCGCCTCCGTCAATTTCAGCGCGCGCCCGTCCCTTTCGTAAGCGGGAACTCCGAGTTCAAGTCCGATGGTCTTGAGATGTTTATGGACGCTCGGCGGACTGATGTGAATGGCTTCCGCGATCCGCTTGATGCTCTTGAGCTGCGCGAGCAGAACCAGCGACCGGGCCTCTCGCAACTCCATACCGGGATATTAGCCCGGCGGGAATTCAGATTCAACAAAATTCAATTGTCCTGAACTCAATTCCGGCGTAAAGTTTCGATGGTAGCCCGGAGAGGAGGAGAAATGTCCGATCGGACGGCACGGCGTACCTTCCTGCAGACGAGCGGCGCCGCGGGGGTGCTGCTGTTGAAGCCGGAGACGGTGTTTGGCACCCAGGCCAACTCGGCATTGGCGGTGGGAATCATCGGTTGCGGAGGCCGAGGAAATTTTATCGGCGGCCTGTTCATGGAGTATGGCGGCGCCAGAGTGGTGGCCCTCGCGGATGCTTTCCGCGACCGCGCGGAAGCGGCCGCGAAGAATCTCAAGCTGAATTCGCCGCGGCAATACGTGGGGCTGAACGCCTATCGTGAACTGGTGGCCTCGAACCTGGACGTGGTGGCGGTAGACAGCCCGCCGTATTTCCATCCCGAGCACGTGGAAGCCGCGGTTGCCGCTTCCAAGCACGTGTTCCTCGCCAAGCCCGTAGCGGTGGATGTTCCGGGGTGCCGGAGCATCGCCGCCAGCGGCGAAAAGGCGACGGGAAAAGTGAGCTTCTTCATCGATTGGCCGGCACGGGCGCGTCCGCCCTTTCAGGAAGCCGCCGCCCGGATTCACCGCGGCGACATCGGTGAACTTCTTCTGGGCCACGTCTACTATCACTGTGCCGCCAGCGCGCCCCGCGGCAAGCCCGGGGTGTCCGCCGACGAGGCGCGCCTCCGCGACTGGCAGTACGACAGGGTACTTTCCGGCGACATCATCGTGGAGCAGAACGTGCACCCGCTCGATACCGCGAACTGGTACGCCCAGGCGCACCCGGTCAAAGCCATAGGCACGGGCGGCGGGCGGGCAGGGGTGACCATGGGCGATTGCTGGAACCGCTTTCTGGTTCAATACTGGTACCCCGGCGAACTGCAGGTGGATTTCAGCTCCGCTCAGTTCTGCAAGGGTTTCTACGACATCGGCATCCGCATGTATGGAACCAGGGGAACCGCCGATACGCACCACCTCGGGCCCATCAACATCACCGGTGAAAAGCCCTGGGCCGGATACGCTGGGCCTCCCAAAGGATACACGGGACTCTGGCGCGAGGGCCCCATCATCAATGTGAAAGAATTCGCCGCGAGCATCCGCACAGGCAAGTTCCTGAACAATGCCGCACCGAGCGTTGACGCCACCCTCACCGGCATTCTCGGCCGCACGGCCGCCTATCAGGGGGCCCTTGTCACCTGGGATGAAATGATGCGGCGCAATGAGAAATTGACGGCCAGATTGAAACTCTAACTGCCGCGGAAGGGAGTTATGGCGCTCAAGAACGAGGATCTCAAGGTCGCGGTAATCGGCGGGGGCATGATCGCCAACGCCGCGCATATCCCTGCCTGGCAAGACCAGCCGGGCGTCCGCGTTGTCGGTGTCGCGGACCGCGTGCTCGACACCGCGCGGGCGACCGCGCAGCGGCACTGCATCCCCAGCGCGTACGATGACGCGCGCAGGATGCTCGAAGAACTGCGGCCGGACGCCGTCTCCGTCTGCACCCCCACCTGCTATCACAGGGAACACGTCACCGCGGCCCTGCGGGCCGGCGCTCACGTGCTGTGTGAGAAGCCGGTGGCGGCCGGTTCCGGCGATGCCGAAGAGATGTTCCAGGCGGCGGAAGCAGCCCAAAGGACGCTGCTGGTGGGCCAGTCCATGCGGTTCTTTAACCAGGTGACCGCGGCCAGACAATTTGCCGCCGCCGGGGAGTTGGGAGAGATCTATTACGCCGACGCCTCTCGTCTGCGTCGCCGGGGCATGCCCATGTGGGGCAATTTTCACATGAAGCTCCACTCCGGCGGAGGCCCGCTGCTGGACCTGGGAGTGCATATCCTCGATTGCCTGTTGTGGATCATGGGCAATCCCAAAGTGGTGACGGCGAGCAGCGTGACCTTCCGGAAACTGGCGTGCCGCAAGGATGGTTTACTCACTTCGCTGGCGGAGAGCGGCGCGCCGGTAGGGGTGTTCGACTCCCCTGCCCCCGACTACCGCGACCTGGACGTCGAGGACACCGGCGTCGTGTTGCTGCGGCTGGAAAACGGCGCCGCCATCTCGCTGCGGGTGAGTTGGGCGGCCAACGTTCCGGATAGCGTGGGCGGCCTCATATGCGTGATGGGAACCGAGGGTGGTTTGTCGTTCGACACGCGTGTGCCGGAGCTGAAGCTGGTGAAAAGCATACAGCAGCACCAGACCGACATCAGCCCCAAGTTGCCCGCGCCCCATCCCAACCACCCCTTCTATGCCCACTGGAAGGAAGTGGCGCATTTCGTCCGCGTGATTCGCGGTGAGGAGGAACCGGTCATCAAGCGGGAAGAAGTTTTGAATGTGATACGCGCACTGGAAGCGGCGTACCGCTCGGCCGCCCTGGGCAGCGAGGTGCGGCTCGACGGGCAGGAGCGCCGCGCGCAGGGAGCGGCTTTATGAACAGGATATATCGCGTCGGCATTATCGGTTTTGGGCACGTACACATCAACCATGTGGCGGCCCTGTATGCCGCGCACCCACGGGTGCGGCTGGTTGCCTGCGCCGATACGCGGCCACTGCGGCCGGAACTGCGAGTGGCCCCTTACACCAGGGAGTGGAACCGGGATTACGTGGTCAAACGGTGCGGCATTCCCAGGTGTCACGAAGATTATCAGGAGATGCTGGACCAGGAGAATCTGGACGTGGTCATCGTGACCTGTGAGAACGCCCAGCATCCCGATGTAGTGGAAGCCTGCGCGAAAGCGGGGGCAAGCGTGTGTGTGGAGAAGCCCATGGCGGCGTCGCTGGCCGGCGCGCAGCAAATGGCGCGCGCCTGCCGGGAGGCGGGCACGGCCATGCTGGTGAACTGGCCCGCTGCCTGGCTTCCACACGCGCGAAAGGCCAAGGAACTGATCGCCGCGGGCGCCATTGGACGCGTGCTGGAGGTGGATTACCGTGTGGGGGATTCCGGAACGCTGGGGCCGGGCGCGCGCCACCGCATCAGCGAGACGGCCGCTCCCATGACGGGACCCGAACGCGGCGCCACCTGGTGGCACCAGGCGGCAGCCGGCGGCGGCGCCATGCTCGATCTGTGCTGCTACGGCGCCATGTACGGCCGCTGGTATGTCGGCGAATCCGCCACCGCCGCATTGGGGATGAAAGCCAATCTCGACAGCCAGTGGGGCGATGCGGAGGACAATGGCGCCATCTTCGTCCGTTTTCCGCAGGCCATCGCCATTGCCCAGGGATCGTGGACTACCTTCGGCAAGGAATATCTGAAGATCGGACCGGTGGCCGTCTACGGCTCATCCGGCCTGTTGACCTTCGATGTCTACGGCGAACGGCCCGCAGTGCGGGTGGAGCGTCCGGGTGAGATGAACTTGTACGAGCCCGAGCCGTTGCCGGCGCATCGGGCGGATGTCGCCGCGGAGCTTTTTCATCATCTGGAAACCGGCGAACCCTTATACCCGACCGTCACACCGGAATTCAACCTGGAGGTTATGGCGATCATGGACGCCGGCGCCCGCTCCGCCGCCAGCGGCCGCATCGAGGCCGTCAACAGCGCGGGTTGCGCCGTCGCATAGACCTATATTCTCAAGGTGGCCTCGAGTTTTTCGTTCTCCCGCATCATTTCGTCCCAGGTGACCACCCGCTGCCGGTATGCGGCCGTGCGCCCCAGAATGGCGGTGAGGGTGCTGATGGCGCTCGGTTCCGCGTTGTTCACCAACCGCCCGCTGCGGACGCTTTCCGCGAACGTCTTGATGTTATCCACCGTGCCCTTGCCGTGCGTATCGTCTTTCTCCGTCCCCGTTCCCGGGAACGGCTTGGTCCCGGTGATGTTGCAGACGCCGCCCAGGTGCGCGTCCACCGTTCCGGAGGTGCCGTAGAACCGCACGCATTTATCGATGTACCCGATCGTGAATTGCGCCCCGCTGAAGTCCGCCTTGACCCTGTTCGGGAACGTGTAGTTCACCAGGAAGTGGTCCCAGGTGTTGCCGATATCGGTGCGCGCCTCCAGCCCGCCGCTGCCATACGCCTGTATGGGATGCGCCTGCGCACACCACACCATCAGGTCGATGATGTGGATATTCTGTTCCACGATGATGTCGCCGGAAAGCACTTTGTCCAGGACCCAGCGGCGCAGGCGCGCGCTGTCGCCCGTAAGCCCTTTGAGCGCTTGTCCCGAGAGGCGGCCACCGTGGTAATAGATGTGCCCCAGAACGAGCTTGCCGATGTCACCCCGGTGAACGCGGGCCATGGCTTCCTGCACCACCGGGCGGGCGCGCAATTGCCAGTCCACCCAAAAGACAGTCTTCCCCTTGGCCTTCTCGCCGCTGGCCATGATGCTGCGGCAGCCCGGCACATCCACCGCCACCGGTTTGGCAAGATACACGTGCTTGCCCGCGGCGACCGCCGCCGCGGCGTGCTCCGGATGAAAATACGGCGGCGTTTCGATGGCCACCGCGTCCAGCTTCGAGTTCACCAGTTCCTGATAGGCCTGCCGGCCCACATAGCGGCGCGGCGATTGGGTCGGGAACTTCTTCGTGATCTCATCCAGGCGGTCGGGGAAGGCGTCCGCCACCGCCACGATGCGCGCGCCCACATGTTCGATGAACAGGCCGGTGATAAACTTGCCGCGGCTGCCGCTGCCGATGATTCCGAGTTCCAGGGCGGAGTTGGCCTGGCTGCCAAACACGGTCGCCGGCTTCAGTAACAGGATGCCCGCGGCCGCCCCCGTCTTCAAAACCTCCCGCCTTCGCGATTGATCCGTCATGGTGTTCTCCATTTCGCAACGCTACCGCTCCGCTCTCTGCAGGGCGGTGACGGTGATATCGCGGAATTCCGCTGGTCCATGATCGCCCTGGAACACGATGGGGCCCGGCCGCGCCTCGTCGGCATTGATGGCAATCGCGGTGAGCCCTTCAATATCTTTCTTCCGAATTACCGTCTTGCCATTCAGAACCACGGTGACCTGCCGCCCCACCAGCCGCACCCACAGGTGCTGCCACTTGCCGCCTCCCTTGCCGGCGTTCACTTCCGGCACGATCCGGCTGTAGATCCCGCCGGTGCCGTTGATCAGGGGCGGATTGCCCGCATCATCCTTCAACTGCACCTCGTATCGCCCGCGCAGCCCCAGCCCGCTGTTGCTCTCCGGCGCCAGTCTGAATTGCATGCGGAGTTCGAAATTCCAGAAGGCCGCTTCCGAAACCAGGTCACTCCCTTTTCCGGCTGTCGCCAGAACGCCGTCCTTCGCCGACCAGCAGCAGTGGCGTGTCGAGTCCACGTTGCGCCAACCGGTGAGGTCGCGCCCGTTGAACAGCCGTACCGGGCGCTGCTTCCGCCACGATCCGTCGTCGCGATCCTTCAGCACCGGGGCCCGCCGGCCGGTCCACTGGATTGGCGCGCTCTTCTGCCCGCGCACGCGAAAACTACCCCGCAGTTCTCCACCTGTCAGCCGCGCCCGGTACTCCAGTCTCCTGGTGATGGTCCCATCCGGCCGCTTTGGGAAAATCGCGAACGCGAGTTCCCCTCCCTCGACGGAGAGTTCGTCGATGGGGTTCACTTTTCCGTCATAGGCGCTGCTGAACCAGCCGCGGAGCCGGCTTCCGCCGGCATCTTCGACTTTGAGCCACCAGCCGCGGGGACGCCCCGATACCGCGGGAGTAATGTCCCAGGAGCCCAGAAACGGGTTCTCCGCGCCTGGCAGAAGACCCGGCAGCAGGAGCCACAGAAGCCATTTCATCAGCGAGCGCACCACAGAATTCTACACGCTCTCAAGCTTCAAGACAATTTAATCTTATTGAAGGTTCCTTCGATATTGTCTAAGCCCGGACACCCGCGCGTTGCCGCCGCACAATTAGACATATGGAAACTTTCTTTGCCTTGTATTCACGTTGCATGAATCCACCGGTAATCGCACAACCCTCCGGCGCCAACCCGGTGCGCGATACTTGTCATGATATGCCCCCCGCCCGATGCATGCTTCTGTTAGCCGCCGCGCTCACGCCGCTGCCGGCCCAGGTTTCCGAACGCGCCCAGCGGCTTCACCATAGTGCCCTGGTCTTCGATGGACACGTCCACGTCATCGACCGCCAGCTCTATCACGGCGGCGACATCGGCGACCGCGTCTCCGACGGCCAGTTCGACCTGCCCCGCGCCCGCGAAGGCGGCGTCGGCGCCATGTTCTTCTCCGTCTTCGTCACCGAAGAGTATTACCCCCAGCGCTACGAAACCAAGCAGGCGTTCCGCCTCGTGGACCTTGCTCTCACGCAGCTCGAGCGCAACCGCGACACCATCGAACTGGCCCTGGACGCCACCGCCATCGAACGCATCCACCGCGCCGGAAAAATCGCCGCCGTGCTCGACCTCGAAGGCAGTTCCGACCTCGATGGCGACCTCGGCATCCTCCGCGACCTCTATCGCCTCGGGCTCCGCTCCGCCCAGCTTTCCGCCCACAACTGGGCCAACAACTTCGCCGACTCCTGCTGCTCCCCGCCCAAGTATCACGGGCTCAACGGCCGTGGCCGCGCCGTGGTGCGCGAGATGAACCGCCTCGGCATGGTCATCAACGTCTCCCACGCCTCCGACGAGACCATCGACCAGGTGCTCGACATCAGCACGCAACCCATCGTCGCCACCCATCACGGCCTTCGCGAGTTCAACAACATCCCCCGCAACATGCCGGAGAACCTGCTGCGCAAGCTCGCGGCCAAGGGCGGCGTCATCGGCTTCCAGATCGGCAACGAATTCCACAACCGCAAGGTTTTCGACTGGCGCACGGCGCACGCCGGCAAGCCCTTCTGGGACACCAGCGCCATCGCCCGCCGCAAAGAGCCCCTCAGCATCGAGCAAATCGACAAACTCGTGGCCCCGAAGTTCCCCATGGTGGGCGTCAACGCGCCCGAGGAACTCAAGTTCACTCCCGATGGCTGGGTCAACGTGGTGGACCGCGCCATCCAGATCGCCGGCGAGGACCACGTGGCCCTCGGCACCGATTTCGACGGCGGCCCCACCCCGCCCCGCGGCATGCGCGACATCCGCGACCTCGCCATGATCACCGACGCCATGCTGCGCCGCGGCTACTCCGAACAGCGCATCCGCAAGTTCCTCGGCCTCAACCTGCTTCGCGTCTTCCGCCGGATTACGGAACGCCGCTGACCGGGTTGCGCCCGCCCCCCGCAGTGAGTTCTGATGGTCCCATGAGATACGCCATGTTGCTCGCAGCCGCCCTCCCCGCCCTCTCCGCCGATTTTCTCGTGTACATCGGCACCTACACCGGCAGGAACAGCCAGGGGATTTACGCCTGGCGCCTGGATACCACCACGGGCAGGCTCACCGCGCTCGGGCTCGCCGCCGAGACCGTCAACCCCTCCTTTGTCGCCATCCACCCTAACCGCAAATACCTCTACGCGGTGAGCGAGATCGCCAATTATAACGGCGCCAAGAGCGGCGCGGTGGGCGCCTTCCAGATCGATGCCAAAACCGGCAGGCTGGCCCCGCTGAACAAGATGCCCTCCCGCGGCGCCGGCCCCTGTTTCGTCGCCGTGGACCGCACCGGCAAGGACGTCCTGGTCACCAACTACGGCAGCGGCAGCGTGGCCGTGCTCCCCATTCAGCCCAACGGCAGCGTCGGCGAAGCCACGGCCTTCATCCAGCACACCGGTTCCAGCGTCAATCCCAAGCGGCAGAGCGGCCCACACGCCCATTCGGTCAACATGTCGCCCGACAACCGCTTCGCCATCGCCGCCGACCTCGGGCTGGACAAGCTCATGGTGTATCGCTTCAACCCCGCCAAGGGTTCGCTCGAAGCCAACGATCCGCCCTTCGCCACCGTGCCGCCTGGCTCCGGACCCCGCCACTTCGCCTTCCATCCCAACGGTAAATTCGCCTACGCCATCAACGAGCTTGCCTCCACCGTGACCGCCTTCTCCTGGGATGCCGCCCACGGCGCCCTCAAGCAGTTGCAGAACATCTCCACCCTGCCCAAGGATTTCACCGGCGCCAGCACCTGCGCCGAAGTCCAGGTGCATCCCAACGGCCGCTTCCTTTATGGCTCCAACCGCGGTCACGACAGCATCGCGGTGTTCGAAATCAATCCCAAGACCGGCGCCCTCACCTGGATCGAAAACGTGTCCACACAGGGCAAGACGCCGCGCAATTTCGGCATCGATCCCACCGGCGCATTCCTGCTCGCCGCCAACCAGGACACCGACAACATCACCGTCTTCCGCATCGACCCGGGCAACGGCCGCCTCAAGCCCACCGGCCAGACCCTCGGCGTGGGCCGCCCCGTCTGCGTCAAGTTCATGGCGGTGAAGTAATGCTGGCGCTGTTGCTCCTTCTGGCCATGCCCGACCTCGCTCAACTGGAGCACATGATGGCGCGCTTCGCGCCCGTAAAGATGCAGGTGGATACCTCCGCCCTCGCCCCGGGCGACCGCAAGGCGTTGGCCAAACTCATCGAAGCCGCCCGCGTCCTCGACGGCATCTATATGTCCCAGTTGTGGAGCGGCAACCATGCCCTCTATGCCAAACTGAAACTGGATACCACCCCGCTGGGAAAGGCCCGCCTCCGTTATTTCTGGATCAACAAGGGGCCCTGGTCCGATCTCGACGCCCATGAGGCCTTCCTGCCGGGCGTGCCGCCGCGCAAATTGCCCGGCGCCAATTTCTACCCCGAAGACATCACCCGCGCCGAATTCGAAGCCTGGGTGAAAACCCTTTCCGCACCCGACCGCAAACGCGCCGAGGGCTTCTTCACCGTGATCCGCCGCGACCCCGCGCGCAAGCTCACCATAGTGCCCTACAGCCGCGAGTACCGGGCGGATCTGGAACGCTGCGCCGCTCTGCTGCGCGAAGCCGCCGCCCTCACCCCCAACCAGTCCCTGCGCCGCTTCCTCACGCTCCG
>JAMCRM010000184.1:0-8832 GCA_023380575.1 Acidobacteriota bacterium
CCCAAGCTGTGCCAGCGCCTGGTCGTATGTATCCGTATAGATCAGGCGGTTGCCGACCGCCAGCACGACCTTTTTCAGTTGCGGCATGCGCGCCTCGGTGGCCTGGATGTAGATCGGGTCCACGTACAGGAACGTGTCTCCCACCGGCAGCACCAATGTCTGGGCGCGCAACACCTGCGAGCCTTGCTGGTTCCACAGCGACAGGTCCTTGGAGATGGTCTGGTCCTGGTTGATGCGGGCCGCGATCTGCATGGGACCGAAAATCAACTCCTGCTTGGAAAGCTGCAAGACGACGATTTCACCGAGGTGTTCGCCGTCGCATCGCGCCAGCATCAGCCCGATCAGGTTGTCCTTGTTGCGCGGCGTGAACGGCACCAGCAGCAGGAACTCGGGTCTGTCCGCGTCGGGCAGCGTGGCCACCACGTAAGTGGGGCTCACCGGCCGCGCTTCGGCGCCCTGCTGGGACATATAACGCGCAAGGTTCCACACGTCTTCCTTGTTGTAGAAGGCCTGCTCGTCCAGCATGTGATACGTGCGGTAGATCTCCGCCTGCACGCGGAACAGGGTTTCGGGATAGCGCGCGTGCGCCCGCAGGTCGGCGGGCATGTCCGAAGCGGGGCGGAACAGCCCGGGGAACAGCCGCTGGTAGGCGCGGATGATCGGATCGTCGGGCGCAAAGATATACAGCGTGGTGCTGCCGTCATAGGCATCCATCGTGGCCTTCACCGAGTTGCGCATGTAGTTGACGTTGCCCAGGTTGTCCACGGCCACGCTGCGCGAATAGGGATGGGCGTCTGATGTGAGGTAACCATCCACCATCCAGACCAGCCTGCCGGCGTCGGTCACCAC
This sequence comes from Acidobacteriota bacterium, assembly GCA_023380575.1. Next base: position 850 of record JAMCRM010000184.1, read on the forward strand.
CAGGTAGGGATCGCGGTCCCACGAGACGAAGCCGGCCAGACTTTGCAGGCGGTCGAGCACCTTGCGATGGATCATCATGCGGCTTTCCGGGGTGAAATAGCCGGTAAGCAGAATATTGAAATCGCCCTGCTGGATGGCCGCGGCCGCGCGCAGAAACAGCGAGGACACGGGGAAACCGCCTTTGCCCTCGTAACGCGAGTGGACGTTATCGGCGCCCGCGGGATAATTGAATTCCTGCTGCGCGGTGTGCACGAACACCGGCTCGTGGGTCACCTCGCCGTAGTAGATCTCCGGCCGCGTCAGCTTGAGCGACGGCGTTTTGATTTCGGGCGGCGCGTTCTGGATCAGCAGCACCGGCAGGCCGTCGGTGGTAATCCGGCTGACCTCGGCCATCACCAGCCCGTAGCCGTGCGTATAGATGAAATGCGGATTGATCCAGCGGCTCTGCGCGTCGGGCAGTTGGCGGATATCCAGCTCGCGCGGCGAAAGCAGCACCTGCCGCTGCTGTCCGTTGATCATGTAGCGGTCCACGTCGCTGTCCGGGAAGACGTAGTAGGGCCGGAGCGCCTGGATCTGGGCGATGGTGTCGTGAAAGGCGCGCCAGTCCCACAGGCGCACGTTGTCCAGCAGGTTCTTGTGCTGGGCCACATCGATGGGGGCGTCCGGGTGCGCTTTGAAATCCACCTCGCGGGTGCGCTGCTCCAGGCCGAAGGCCGAGCGGGTAGCCCGGATGTGGGCGTTGATGAAGGGACGCTCGAGCGAAATCTCGTTGGGACGCACATATAAGGCCGCCACCAGGCGGGGCACCGCGAACTGCGCCACCAGCGCCAGCGACAGGAACAGCGCCACCACCCACCGCCTCATCCACACCAGCGCCGCGGCCGCAATGCAGGCCGCGATCACCAGCCATTGCATGGGCAGCCCGACATACTGGTCGGTGTAGTCGATGCCCACCATGAAACCGTGGTCGTTGTACACCATTTCGTAGCGCGCCAGGTAAAACCGGAAGGCCAGCGCCAGCAGGAACACCACCCCGGCGCCGCGCAGGAACCGCGATTCCAGCCCGCCTTCCAGCCGGAAGAGGCGGGGATCGATCTCGGTCATGGTGCGCAGGTCGCCGATGCGGTAGCGAAGCTGCCAGGCGCGCGCAGCGATCCAGTAAACCAGAATGCACACGATGATGAGCGCCAGGGCGTAGCTGCGCAGCACGGAATAGAACGGCAGGTCGAAGAGGTAGAACGAAAGCGGCCTGCCGAAAACGGAATCGCGCCACGCGCCGGCTGCGAGCCTGCGCGAGCCGGCATACCGCACCACCGTCCAGGTGTCGATGGACGACGCCGCGATCAGATACCCGAGCACCAGCATGCCGAGCGTCGAAAGCTTGGTGTAAAGCGGGTAATCGCGCATGCGGGCGCCGGCGAATTTCATCGCCCGGGCATGTGCGATCCAGACCACCGCGAAGGCCAGCAGGGTGCCCGCGGTCAGCGGCACCAGGCTGTAGCTGAGCATACTGAGCCAGGTGGCCAGTTGCCCCATTTCCTTCCACCACTGATATTCGATGATGTAGGACGCGATCGTCCGCGCGCCAATCAGCAGCAGGAATCCGGCGATCAGCAGAGCGACCAGGCCGAACCGGCGCGGCGGCGACTCATATTGTTTCGATTCGAGACGATACGGGCCCATGCCCGGAGTTTACCGCAAACGGCCCCTTGCGGCGCTAGCTGTTCTTGACCACGACGTTTTGCAGCACATCCGCGACGTCTTCGCAGCGGTCGGTGGTGTCCTCCAGGAACTCGTAGACCTCTTTCAGCTTGATCACCAGGATCGGGTCCTTTTCCTTGTCGAACAGATCGGCGACTGCCGCGCGGACGAGCCGGTCGGCCTCGTTTTCCAGGCGGTTGATCTCGATGCAATGCACCATCACCGGCTGGTTCTTCTCCAGGGCGTGGAACGCCTTGCCGAGCGCCACGGCGCCGGAGTTGATGATCTCCGCCAGGGCGAGTACGGTGGGCGGCAGCGGGTTCAAACGGTAGGCCACCATGCGGTGTACGGCGTCCTCGATGCCGTCCATCACATCATCGAGTTTCGAGGAGATGGCGTGAATGTCCTCGGGGTCGAGGGGGGTGATGAAGGTCTGGTTCAGGCGGGTGAAAATCTCATGGATGACCTCGTCGGCCTTGTGCTCCAGGTGGACGATTTCGTTGGAAACGATGGCCAGCCGGGAATTGCCGGCCCGGGCTCCCTCCAATAGCAGAGCGGAAGCCTGCGAGATCAATTCGACCTGTTGCACGAACAGGCCGTAAAACTTCTCCTCGCGCGGAAGCAGTCTCATAGAATCAGCAGGGAAACCTCATTTAAACACCCGGCATGACACCGGTCAACGATAGTTGCGTTACAACTCCGTGACAATGGGAAAGGGATCGGGCGCGCTCCGCCCCTCGTGCGGGTGGAGGTACCGGGTGTCCAGCAGGCGCCGGGTGTCCACGTTTCCCATCGCGGAGAGAATGTTTTCTTTGAGATGAGGAAATTCGCCATCCAGACGCTCGAACAGGTCCCGGATGGCCCGGCGCACCGTGCCGGTCTTCTGCGAGCAGCCGCAGGGAATCACGGGCACGCCGCAACGGGCGGCATAGGCCGTGGTCACCTCCTCGGTCACGTACACCAGGGGGCGAACAAGACGGAACTGCCGGTCGCGGGATTCGGTGACGGCGGGCAGGGCGGTCAGTTTCCCGGTGAACATCACATTGCGCAGCAGCGCCTCGCAGAAATCGTCGGCGGTATGTCCGAAGGCGATCACGTTGGCGCCGAGGCTGTTGGCCACTTCATACACGGCGCGGCGGCGGAAACGACTGCACAGGTCGCACCCGTGCTCCGGCTGATCCCGGAGCAGACGCAACGAGGGGGCATCGCGGAAGTAGGTCCAGGCCACGCCGCGCGCCTTCAGGTACTCCGCCAGCGGCTCGATGGGCCGCAGAAACTTGCCCTGCTCCACCGTGAAGGCGCACACGGAAAACTCGACAGGGGCACGGCGGGCCAGCAGCAACAGGGCCTCCAGCAGGGTGGCGGAATCCTTGCCGCCGGAGAGCGCCACGGCGACCCGATCGCCGTCGCGGATCATGTTGAAACGATGGATTGCTTCCCCTACTTTACGAAGGAGTTTGTGTTCCAGCTCCACTGCTTCGATTATAGCCGCCCGCCGGCCGAGCCCGGATGAAGCATCGTCTCACGTACCATGGTGTTCAGGATGACGTCGGCGCGCGCGGTGGCATTTCGCATTCTGATGGCGGTGGAGCGGGGAGGGTACGCCGGGGACCTGCTTGCCGCCGCCGCGATGGACCCGCGGGAAGCCGGGCTGGCCTCTGAAATCGTTTTCGGCGTCCTGCGCATTCGCGCGCAGCTTGATTACCTGATCCGCCATTACTCCGGGCGGGGGCGGAAACTGGACCCCGAGGTGCGCCATGCATTGCGCATGGGCATCTATCAGCTCCGTTACCTGGAACGCATCCCGGCGCACGCCGCGGTGGCGGAGAGCGTGGAACTGGTGAAGGGGGCGGGGAAGCGGTCCGCCGCGGGTTTTGTGAATGCGGTGCTGCGCAAAGTGGACCGGGAACCGGTGCCGTGGCCCGACCGCGCTACCGAACTCTCCCACCCCGCATGGATGCTGGAGCGCTGGGACCGGCAGTACGGAGAGGAAGCCGCCGCCGCCATGGCGCGGGCCAACCTGCGCCGGCCGGAACGATACGTCCGCGTGCCGCCGGGTGCGGTTCCGCCGGAGGGCGCAGAGCCCACCGAAATACCGGGCTGCTACCGCGTGCCAGCCGCGTCGGGGTATCGGGTGCAGGATATCGGCTCGCAGGCGGTGGTGCCCCTGCTTGCCCTGGAGCCGGGCCAGACATTCCTGGACCTGTGCGCGGCGCCCGGCGGCAAGACCGCCCAGGCGCTCGAATCCGGCGTGCGCGCCATCGCCTGCGATCTGCACCCGGGCCGCATCCGCATGCTCCTCGGGATGGGCGCCGGTCTGCTGGTTCTGGACGGCTCGCAGCCGCTGCCCTTCCGGTGCAAGTTCGACCGCATCCTCCTGGATGCCCCCTGCTCCGGTACCGGCACCCTGGCCCGCAATCCGGAAATCAAGTGGCGCCTCGGCCCGGAACGGCTGCCGGAATTGCAGCGGCTGCAGAAGGCCCTGCTGGCGCAAGCGCTAACGGCTTTGAAGCCCGGCGGCAGAATGGTGTACTCCACCTGTTCGGTGGAGCGCGAAGAAAACGAAGACGTGGTCGGCGACTTGCCTGTTGGCATTATGCGGCGGCTGCCCGGACGCGATCCCGGGGATGGGTTTTTTGCCGCTGTGATAAAATCGGGTTAACCCGCAAATGGTTGAAATTCTTCCCTCAATCCTCGCGGCCGACTTCGCCAGGCTGGCCGAAGAGATTGCCCGTGTCGAACGCGGCGGCGCGCGCATGCTGCACCTGGACGTCATGGACGGGCACTTCGTCCCCAACCTGACCATCGGCCCCCCGCTGGTCGCATCCGTGCGCAAAACCACGAAACTGGTGCTCGATGTGCACCTGATGATTACAGACCCGGACAAGTATGCGCCGGTGTTCATCGAGGCGGGGGCGGATTGCGTTTCGGTGCACCAGGAAGTCTGCCATCATCTGGATGGCACCTTGAACACCATCCGGAACCTGGGCGCGCGGGCGGGTGTGGTGCTGAACCCGTCCACCCCGGTGGGGCTGCTGGAGGATGTGCTGGAGTTGGTCGATTACGTGCTAATCATGAGCGTGAATCCCGGGTTCGGGGGACAGCGGTTTATCCCGCATGCTCTCGAAAAGGTCCGCCGCCTCGACCAGATGCGGCGGGACTTGCGCCTGGATTTCGCCATTGAAATCGATGGTGGAGTGACGAAAGACAATCTGGCCGAAGTGGTGCGGGCGGGGTGTGACTGGGTGGTCACAGGTTCATCGGTATTTCACACTCCGGACGCGGCCCGGACGGTCCGGGAGATGCGGCAAATCGCCGAAGGAGCTACGGCTTTGCGCTGTTAGCCGTTAGCTGTTGGCTATGGCCCTGGAATAGCTAACAGCTAAGTGCTAATGGCCGTTTCTATGTTTCGACACTCGTTTCGTTACGCGCTGGCGGTGGTTCTGGCGGTGGGACTGCTGACTTCGTGCGGATTCCGGCGGAAACGCTATGAGAACCCGATCACGAAGAACACCCAGCAGCCCGACAAAGTGCTGTTCGACAAAGCCATCAACGACATCGAGCACAGCCGGTATGAGATCGCGCGCCTCACGCTGAATACGCTGATCAATACCTACGACACCAGCGAATATCTGGCCAAGGCCAAGCTCGCCATGGCCGACAGTTGGTATCGCGAGGGCGGCGCGCACGGACTGGCGCAGGCCGAGGCCGAATATAAGGACTTCATCCTTTTCTATCCCACCATGGAGGAAGCGGCGGAGGCGCAGGAGAAGGTCTGCTCCATTCACTATAAGCAGATGGAGAAACCGGACCGGGACACCATGCACGCCCTGCGCGCGGAAGAGGAATGCCGCCAGGTGCTGGTGCAGTTCCCCAACAGCAGGTTCGCTCCCCAGGCCCAGCAGATGCTGCGCAACGTGCAGGAAGTGCTGGCCGAGCATGAATACCGCACCGGGGCGTTCTATCACACCAAGGGCAGTTATCCGGCCGCCGCCAACCGGCTGCAGACCCTGGTGGATCATTACCCGCTCTACAGCGGCGCGGATGAAGCGCTGTGGGAGCTTGCCGATTCCTACGAGAAAATGGGCGACCGCTTCGAAGACCGCGCCGCCGTGGCCTACGCGCGCCTGGTGCGGGACTACCCCCTCAGCGGCCACGCGGGAGCCGCCAAGGACAAACTGGTCGCCATGAACCGTCCCGTGCCGGAGGCGGACCCGGTGGCTTACGCCCGCCAGAAATACGAACTGGAAAACCGCGAAAACGCCCGCATGATGAGCCACGTGTGGGGCGTTTTCCGCAAGAGCCCGGATACCAGGCTGGCCGCCAAATCCGGAACCCCGGCCATGACCACCCTGAAGCCCGAAGTGCCGCTGAGCGTGCCTCCGGCGCAGGGCGCTGCGGGTGCGGGTTCGACCGTCACCGGCGGGGCCGTGGGCTCGGATGTTTCGGTTTCCACCGTCTCGGACTCGACGGCGCTGGACAAGAACCCCGACGCGCGGCAGAACCCGCCCAAGCCCGAAGGCGCGCAGGCGCCGGCGCAGCCCGCCGGGCAAAACGCGCAGCAGGCGCCTCAGCCGCTGCCGACCAATCATCCGGTGAACAACACCAAGAAGCAGAGCAAGAAGGATAAGAAAAAGAAGAACGAGAAGAAATGAGCCGCATCCTGCTCGCCGACGACAGCCCGCACGCGCAGCGGATGGGCGAGCGCATTCTGAGCGATGAAGGCTACGAGGTGGTCACGGTAAGCGACGGCGATTCGGCGTTGCTGCGGCTGGAGGACGTGGACCCCGACCTGGTGCTGGCCGACATCGTCATGCCCCGGCGCTCCGGCTACGAAGTGTGCCAGTACGTCAAGTTGAGCCCGCGCCACCGGCACACCCGGGTGGTGTTGACCGCCGGAGTGCAGGAAAGCGTGGACGACGCCGAAGTCACGCGTGCCCGCGCCGACGCCGTCCTACGCAAGCCCTTCGAAGCTTCGGAACTGCTGCGCACGCTGAAGCCGCTGGCCGAGGCCGCCGGCCGCGAGCGTCCGGGCGAAGTGCGGGCCGCGGTCACGGTGGCGCTCGATGCCGCCATGGGCAAAATGGTGGACGAGATCACGGAGAAAGTACTGCACGCGCTGAGTTCCAAACACGATGCCCGACAACAGCTTTGATATCGTTTCCAGGATCGAGTTGCCCGAGGTCCACAACGCCATTCAGCAGTCGCTGAAAGAGATCACGACACGGTACGACCTGAAGGACTCCAAGTCCAGCATCGAGCTGAACGAAAAGGACCACAAGATCGTGCTGGCGAGCAAGGACGAGTTCAAGCTCAAAGCCGTCACGGAGATTTTCGAAACCAAACTGGTGAAGCGCCATGTGCCCCTCAAAGGGCTCACCTACGGCCCGGTGTCGCCGGCGGCGGGGACCACGGTGCGGCAGGAGATCTCGCTGCAGCAAGGCATCCCCATCGAGAAGGCGCGCGAGATCGTCAAGAAGGTCAAGGAGACCAAGCTGAAGGTGCAGGCCTCCATTCAGGGCGACCTGGTGAGGGTGAGCGGGCGCGACCGCGATACTTTGCAGTCCGTAATGAAGGTGCTGCGCGAATCCGATTTCGGAATCGACATGCAGTTCACCAACTACCGCACGTTCTGATGGCCCGCCGCATTGCGCAGCATTTCATCCAGGGGCCGGCAGGAAGACTGGAGGCGCTGCTGGAGGAGCCGGAGGACCGGGCGCCGGTGGAAGCCGCGCTGGTGTGCCATCCCCATCCGCTCTACGGCGGCAGCATGCACAACAAGGTCGTCTACAGGCTGGCGCGCGGTTTGCGCCGGTCCGGTTCGGTGGTTCTCCGGTTCAACTTCCGCGGCGTGGGGCGGAGCGAGGGCGAGCATGCGCACGGCGCCGGCGAAATCGAGGACGCCCGGGCGGCGCTGGAGTGGCTATGCGCGCGCTATCCGGACCTGCCGCGCGCGCTGGCGGGGTTCTCCTTTGGCGCGCGCGTCGTGATGCAACTGGGTTGCAGTATGGACCCGCCTCCCGCCCGGGTGATCCTGGCCGGTTTTCCTACCCGCCTGGGCGGCCTGGAGTACCTGCGGCACTGCACTGCACCGAAAAGCTTCATTCAGAGCACGCGCGATGAGCACGGCCCGCGTTCTCAATTGGAACCGTTATTTCAAACCTTCGCGGACCCGAAGCGCCTGTATTGGGTGGACGCGGCCGACCATTTTTTCGGCGGCGGGCTCGACGATTTCGAAAACCTGGTTTTCAGGCTGGAACGATAAGAGCAGGCTGGCGGTGC
>JAMCRM010000184.1:8842-11687 GCA_023380575.1 Acidobacteriota bacterium
AGTTCGGCAACTTTCGCAAGCAGCGTGGAAACATCTTCGGTGTCTATCGAAACCTGCCGTAAGTATTTGTGCTTGTGCGGCTTATGGTCATGGTACGCCGTGACGAGGGCCGTCGCCGGCTGGTATTCTTTCACCCGCGCGTAGGCCAGCAGCTTCACGCCCGCGTCGGGCGATTCCATCTGCACGTCGCTCAACACGAGCTCGTAATGGTTCTCGTCCAGTTTGGCAAATGCCTCTGCGGCCGAGGCGGCGACATCGACCGAGTAGCCTCCAGCCCGGAGCAAAGTCTGGAGGGCGAGGCGGGGTGCGAGTTCGCCGTGCACGAGGAGTACTCTGGCGAGTTCCAGGTGACTCGGCGGTCCAACCGCGGGAGCCAACATCCTGTTCTCCACTGTAACCGAAAAATGCCTTTTTTCAGCTACAAAATTTGACCGTGCCGCTCCGGCATGTGCGTGTTCGCCCGCGGACAGAACAGACTCAATGAGTTATGTGACGCACCCGGCACGCGAGTTTCTGTGGGGCGCCACACATCGCCCCGCGCCGGCGGGGGCAGTCCACGCCGGCTGCGCAACCGGTTACACTAGGGGGTATGGCATCCAAGCGCATGCCCTTGACCGCTGTGGGTGAGCGCGCGCCCGAGTTCCGCCTGCGCAACCTGGCGGGCGGCCACACGACGCTCGCGGACGTGCTGCCCTCGGCGCCGGCGCTGCTGGCGTTTTTCAAGGTGACATGTCCCGTGTGCCAGTTGACCTTCCCGTTTCTGGAGCGCATTCACGCGGAGGCGAGGCCCGGCTCGCTGGCGATTTACGGCATCGCGCAGGACGAAGCGGATTGGGCGCGCGACTTCAACAAGCGCTTTGGAATCACCTTTCCGACCCTGCTCGACACCGATAAAGACCGCTACGCGGCCAGCAACGCCTACGGCATCGTGACTGTGCCGGCCATGTTTCTGGTGGAGAGCGACGGCACCGTCTCGCGGGTCATTGAGGGCTTCGACAGGCGTGCGCTGGAGGAAATCGCGGGGCAGGCGGGCGTGAACCCGTTCCGTTCCGGCGAGTACGTGCCGGAATGGAAAGCAGGTTGAGGATCGAGGAACTGACTCCCGGCGGGAGTGCAATGGATGGCAAATAAGCTGGAAGAGATCGCAGTCGCCGCGGGCGCGGTAGTCAAAGGCATGGGCGTCACCCTGAAGGAGATGATGTCGCCCACCATCACGGAGAACTATCCGGATGAGCCGCCGCGTTTCGAGGAGCGCTTTCGCGGGGCGCACGTGCTGCAGCGCGACATCAACGGCCTGGAGAAGTGCGTGGCGTGTTTTCTGTGCGCCGTGGCGTGCCCCTCCAACTGCATCTATATCGAGGCGGCGGAGAATACCGCGGAAGTGCGCATCAGCAGCGGCGAACGTTACGCCAGGGTTTACAACATCGATTACAATCGCTGCATCTTCTGCGGCTACTGCGTGGAGGCCTGTCCCACCGACGCCATCACGCACGGCCATGGCTTCGAGCTGGCCGGCTACGATACCGTCGGGCTGGTGGTCCGCAAGGAACAAATGCTGGCGCAGATCCGGATTTGACATTCCCGGTTCCGCAATTCCAACATAGAAACAACCGAGGGTAAATGTTTCGAGCTATACGGGAACAGATCGATACGATTTTCCGGGAAGACCCGGCCGCCAAGAGTGTCCTCGAGATCTTTTTCTGTTACCCCGGTTTTCATGCCATTCTCTTCCATCGCCTGGCCCACAAGCTGTGGAACTGGAAGGTGCCGTTCCTGCCGCGCTGCATCTCGCAGTTCAGCCGTTTTCTCACGGGAATCGAGATTCATCCCGGGGCCACCATCGGACGCCGGTTCTTCATCGATCACGGCATGGGGGTGGTGATCGGCGAAACTACCGAGATCGGCGACGATGTGCTGCTCTATCAGGGCGTCACGCTGGGCGGCACGGGCAACGAGAAGGGTAAGCGGCATCCCACCCTGGGAGACCACGTGGTGGTGGGCACGGGCGCCAAGGTGCTGGGCAGCATTCGCGTCGGCGACAACGTGAAGATCGGCGCGGGCTCGGTGGTGGTGCATCCGGTGCCGGACAACAGCACCGTGGTCGGCATTCCGGGGCGCGTGGTGCGCACGCGTGGCCAGAACGGCGTTCTGGAGCACGGCAAACTTCCGGACCCCGAAGGTCAGGCCATCGAAGAGCTGGCGAAGCGCGTCGATGAGTTGGAACAGATCGTCAGGCAGTTGGCCTCCGACCGCGTGCTGCGGTAACGCGTTTACTCCGCCGTTGCCGAGAGCCAAAGCATCATCGCCGTAAGCACGATCATCAGCGCGCTGGTCCCCCCTGCAATCACGTTCGCGGCCGTTAGATCTGTTGCGCAGGTCTCCCATCAGCTCCGAACGGTTCACCAGCCGCAGCATGAAGATGAGCACCAGCGGAATCAGCACTCCGTTGGCCACCTGCGAGAGCAGAATCACGCGCAGCAGCGGCAGCCCCGGAATCAGCACGCATCCCGCGCCCAGAACGATCAGCGCCGTGTACAGCGAATAGAACACCGGCGCTTCCCGGAAACGCCGGTCCACGCCCGATTCGAACCCCAGCCCTTCGCACACGTTGTAGGCGGTGGCCAGGGGCAGGATCGCCGCCGAAAGCAGGGAAGCGTTCGCCAGCCCGACGCCGAACAGCGCGGCGGTGAACTTTCCCGCGAAGGGACGCAAGCCGATGGCGGCGTCCGCGGGGTCGTGCAGTTCCCCGTGCCCGGAGTGGAACAGCGTGGCCGCGCAGGCCACCACAATGAAGAACGCGATCACGTCGGTGACGATGCAGCCGATGATCACGTCACACCGGGAA
>JAMCRM010000185.1 GCA_023380575.1 Acidobacteriota bacterium
CCCCTTCCTCGCCAACGGAAAGCCCGGCGAATGGAATTCCTCCGAATCCGGCCATCCCGGCATCTTCGTGGATGACGACGGGCAGACCTACCTGTTTTATCAGGGCAATCACGACGGCGGCAAAACCTGGCTGCTGTCGTTTGTGCGCATCGGCTGGAAAGACGGCTGGCCCTACGTGCAGCGCTGAAACGGCGCCCCTACCCCTGGAAATCCGCGCCCCGCGGAGGGACAATGAACGACGGCTTCGGCCGATACTTTGCCAGATACAAGGGTGCAGAATGCGAGTGAACGTTTCGATTCCAGCTATAGCGCTGTGCCTTGCGGCCGGCATGGCCCCCGCCCAGACCGTTACGGGCACCATCGAGGGGCGTGTCATCGATCAGTCCGGAGCGGTCATTCCCTCCGCCAGAATCGCCGTCAAGAACGAAGAAACCGGATTGGCGCGGAACGCCGCGGCCAACTCCGAAGGCTTTTACCAGTTCCGCTTCCTGCCGGTCGGAGAATATGTCATCTCCGCCGAGGCTTCCGGCTTCGCCGCCGTCAGGCGTTCCGTCTCCGTGTCCCTGAACACCACCTTCACGGTGGAATTTCAGTTGAAACCGGCGACGGTCGCCACCGAGGTGACCGTCACCGAAGAGGCGCCCATGATCGAGACCTCCACCGGCGAGGTGAAGGCTAACATCGATCAGAAGACCATCGAAGACCGGCCCATGTCGTCGCGCAATATTCTCTCGCTGATCGAGATGCTGCCGGGCTTCCAGACCAGCGGCAGCTACGGCGGCGTCAATAACCCCACGCTGTCGTCCGGCAGCTATGTGGCCTTCAACGGCACCGGCAGCCGTTCGGCCGCCTTCCAGATTGACGGCGTGAACAACGACGACTCTTCGGAAGGCACCAACCGGCAGAACGTGAACCTCAGCGCCATCCGTGATTTTCAGGTGCTCACCAACGCCTACTCGGCCGAGTTCGGCCGCGCCGGCGGCGCCGTAGTGCTGGTGCAGACCAAGAGCGGCACCAACGCGCTGCATGGAGACGCTTACGAGTTCCTGCAAAACGAGAAGCTCAATGCTAACTCGTTTTTCAACAACTCTTACGGTGTGAAGCCCGATGGCCTGCCGGTGTCCCCGCGAGCCCCGTATCGCCGCAACCAGTTCGGCTACACCGTCGGCGGCCCCATTATCAAAGACAAGCTGTTCTTCTTCCACAGCTTCGAGCAGACGCGGCTGCGGCTGTATAACAACTACAATCGTTTTCTGCCGCCGGTCCGCACGGCCCAGGCCGGCGACTGCCGCCTGTGCCTCGATCCCGAGCAGCACCCCAATCTGCAGGAAGACCTCAGGTTCGTGCAGTACATCCTCGATCTGTACCCCAAAGCCACGCCCAACAACCCCAGTTGCCCCACGTGCTACACCGGCACCAACCCGGCAAGCTGGCCCGACCAGGATTACAGCGGCCGCCTCGATTGGAACGCCCGTACCGGCGACACCTTCGCCGTGCGCTATCAGTACAGCCGGCAGCGGCGCATGTCCGATTCCATCATCCCCTCGGAATCCACGCGCCAGAACAATCGCCAGCAAAACGTGGGCATGACCCAGACCCACATGTTCAATGCCAGCACCTGGGGCGAGTTCCGCTTCGGCCTCGGGCTGCGCACCACCCTCGTAGATATCGCCGCGGGCAACAATACTCCCATTATCCGCATCAGCAACCCCACCGTGTTTACCAGCGGCACCATCGGCAGCGCGGGACAGTTCCCCATCCACCGCTACCAGACCGACTATCAGTTCGTCTACAACATCTCCCACGTGCGCGGCAAACACAATATCCGCGGCGGCATCGATTTCCGGCGCCAGCACCTGGACGACCTCGCCGATAACTACTCGCGCGGCTACTGGACCTTCGGCGCCACCGGAGTGGTGGGGCAGCCCACGCGCTATGAGGGCTGGGAGAACCTGCTGCGCGGCTACTACACCTCTTTCAGCAAAGGCTGGGGCAACTTCACCACCTTCAACCGCACCGGTGAATTCAACCAGTACGTGATGGATGACATCAAAGTGCGGCCGAACCTCACTCTCAACCTGGGCTTCCGCTGGGAAGTGGTGCTGGCCCCCACCGAAGCCAACAACAAGATCAAGTACGGCTATGACACCTTCACCGGCGGTTACCAGCCGCGTTTCGGCGTGGCCTGGGTGCCGCGCACGGGCGGCGGCTGGTTGAAGAAGCTGACCGGCGAGAGCGCCATGGCCGTGCGCGCCGGCTTCGGCATGTTCCACAACCGCATTTTCCAGTCGGTGTTTTCCCAGGGCGGCATCAGCCTGCGCTCGCTGCCGCCCTATGGCGTGTACCGCAGCTTCAACGCGAGCTATAACGTCGCGCGGCCCTGGGGCGACTTCGATTACCAGCCCGGCAGCTACGACCCGGGCAGGATCTCCAGCGTCAAAGTGGACCCCGGCCTGCGCATGCCGAACGTGCAGCAATACCACGTCACCGTCGAGCGCCAGTTGCCGGGACGGATCGCCATCAGCGCCGGCTACAACCGCACGCGCGGCATCGGCCTGTTGCAGAATGAGTCTTACAACCGCGCCCGGTTCCCCATCCTCTCGCCGGTGGACGGCATCCTCTACGACAAGGTCGACCCCGACCTGGGAAACACCAACCCCGCTCCAGGATATATCTCCGCCGCGCAGCCCCGCATCAACCAGCGGCGGCCCGACACCAGATACACCAGCGTCACCCTCATCCGCAACGGCTGCTGGACATACTTCAACGCGCTACGGCTCTCCATTTCCAAGCGAATGTCCCGCAACATGCACTGGACCGTGAATTACACGCTGGGCAAAACCATCGACACCGGTTCGGACGTCAACGCGGGCTCGCCCATCTCCGAGTTCGGCGCCGCCATCGGCAACCGCGGCCTCAGCGACTTCGATCAGCGCCAGCGCGTGAACGTGAACTTCGTCTACTATCTGCCGCGTTTCGCCAAACGGCATGCTTTGATGAAGCATGCCCTCGGCGGCTGGGTGCTCTCGCCCAACACCACCGCGGCCAGCGGCAACCCGTTCACCGTCACCGCCGGAACCGACCTCAACGGGGATGGCGTGGGGAACGACCGGCCGATTCTGCTGACCCAGCCGCTCTACTACACCTCCGTGGACAATCCGCGCCCCGATCCGGCTACGGGAACGCAGATCTCCAGGCGGCAATTGCCGATTTCCGGCTTCTTCCCGACCTACTCGACCCCCGCCGCCCAGCGGCCGTTCGCGCCCGGCGGCACCGGCGCCGGCAGCATCGGAAGAAACACCTTCTTCGGCCAGGGATTGTTCAACCTCGATCTCGGCATCTACAAGCAGTTCCCCATGCCCTGGAAGGAAACACACCGGCTCACGTTGCGCGTGGAAATGTACGGCGCCACCAATACGCCGCATTTCTCCATGCCGGCGCG
>JAMCRM010000186.1 GCA_023380575.1 Acidobacteriota bacterium
GCGGGAATTTTGGCCATGGGGCGGACAACCGGCGGCGACGCGCCGGCTTCCACGGTCTCTTCCAGATCGAAACGGAATTCTGTGGAAGGGGACGCTCCCTCCAATTCCAGCGTCATGAGGTCCGCGCGGCCCCGCGTCTCGGTGTAGAACACAACCCGGCTGAGGTTCCGCGGATCGCGCCTGGCGAATTCGATACGGGGATTATCGAAATCCTGCTCCAGGCCGGCGAGACGCGCTCCTTTCACCTCCAGGGTCCCTTTCCAGCGGCGATAGCCGCGCGGGTTGTCCCGAATGAACGGCTCGGAAGCGGAATCGAAACCGACCTGCACGCGCGCTTGCGGGCGAAGCGGCGCGGTGGCGAAGCGGCGGCTGAAGACCACATCGCCATTCTTCACCACGTCCACGCGGTCTATGGGCGCGGGGCCCGACATACGGCATTGCAGGCGCCGTTCAGGGCTGTATGCGATGCGCCGTCCCATGGGTTGTCCGTTCAGCCGCACATCGAGAAGGATGCGCTGCGCCGATGTGACCGCATATGTGATTCTGTTGCGCAGCGCGTCGAAAATGGCGTTAGCCGTCTTCTCCGGCGCCATCGCCGCCACAAGCCCGCCGAAGGAGGCCAGCGGCGCGGTGCCCATCGTCCCGCTATAACCGGGCCGCGTACGGTGGTCGTCCGACGCGGCGGTGAAGCCGGCGTCGAAACCGCGCTTCAGATAATAGTTGCCAAACCATTCGAAGGTCCCGTGCATGGACATGATTTCGACGAGCCGCTCCATATCGGGATCGTTGCGCCGCCAATCGCCCGCCTGGTGCGCGTGCGGAATGATCAACACGTCGCTCGTTTCGTTGTTCGCGCGCAGTCCCTGGTAGAGGAGGGAGAGCGTGTAGGCCTTCTGCATGGGCACGCGGCGGTGGTTGGGCGAGCGGAAGAACACGTTATGATGGCCGCCGTTCGCACGGGTGACGGTCCATTCGTATCCGAGAAAGGCGATGAACCGGCCGGGCTGTGTGTAGCGCTCCACGGCCTTTTGCATCCGCAGCCACTCGGAGTCGTCGAGCCAGTTATCGTGCTCCGAAAGCCCAAGGAAATCGAGAGTCGCGTCGTCCCTGCCGTAACGATAGAAGCCGTCGATGGAACCTATCCCTTCCGACATGCCCGAATGGGCGTGCGTCTCTCCCCAGTAGATGCGATAGAGGGGCTTCTCCTGGACCCACACAGGGTTGCTGAGACCGGCGATTTTGCCGTCGGCCGACCGGATCTGAAAGCGGTAGGTCCCCGGCGAGTCCAGTTGGATGTCCTTGAGCGTGACCACCGCATCGGCGCCGGCCGCGACCTGCCGGATGGGCCGGCCGTTCGCCGTCACTTCATAAGCGGGCATCGGTCCAGCTGCGCGATTGCAGCGGTCGTCTTCATTGTGGATGTAGATTTCGAATTTCTCGCCGGGCCGCACGATCGATGGCGCGGTGACACGCACGGCCGACGCCGCCTTGCCCTGCACCTGGAAGGCAGGCCATAACGGCGTCAGGTAGAGACCCTTGGCTTCGAGATCGAAGTACAGGGGCAGCAGCACCTGGTCGTTGCCAAAGCTCTGCATCCGGTAGCCGCGCGAGCCTCCGCTTCGGTCGCCGAAAGTAATGGCGACCGTGTCGCCCGGGCGCAGTGTCCCGGCCGCGAGGCGGAAGGCGAGATTGTTGGACGCTCCGCGGAAGCCGCCGTGCATGCCGCTCCACGCCTGCCTGAATTTGCCGAAACGGACGGCCGGGTTGGAGGCCCGGATGGAAACGTAGTTATCGGCGGCGGGATCGTCGTACTGCCAGGCGCCATCGTCGGACATCAGCATGTGGCCGAGCATGATGGCGCTGCCGGGGTTCATGGGCATACCGCCCACCGTGACGGTCTCGACGATCGTCTGCCAACTCTCCGCCGGAAATGGGCCGTTGGCACTGAGCTTCAGCTTCGGGAGGGCGTCCGGCTGTTCGTCCTTGATGCGGAATTCATGGATCAGCTCGTCGATGTTCCCGGCGAGCCTGCCGGCGCCAGACGGCAAAGCTTCGGCGCGGGCGAGCGCGTCCCCCATCTCAAAAACGGAAGAAAAGATTTGCGTCGCATTCACGGGTACGGGGCCGCCGGTCAAAGAGTAGGCGTTGATCCACTCCCACAGCGTCGATCCTCGCTCCAACAAGTTCCGGCCGGTGGTGGGTTGTGCCGCGGCTTCCGCTTTCAGTTTGTTGACGGCGGCACGCAGTTTCGGGGAAAGATAATCGCGGCGCGGCTGCACGGGGGCGGATG
Source organism: Acidobacteriota bacterium (assembly GCA_023380575.1). Next base: position 2,291 of record JAMCRM010000186.1, read on the forward strand.
TCAGGCACAGCACGGCGGTAAGTCCGGCAACCGCGGCTGCCGCGCCCGCGCCAAATCCTCTTTTTTCAAGAAGCATACTCCCCTCTTTCATTCCGCTGAAAAACCAGTTGCACCTTGCGGCGGATTGTCTCGGCCGCTTCGGGCACATGCAACACATCGCATTCCGAACCGAGAATGTGAGGGTGCCCGCAGGCAGCCATCCTCTCTACAATTTCGCCGGCCCGCCGCAGCACTTCCCCATCCGGCATGGTGGTATC
>JAMCRM010000187.1 GCA_023380575.1 Acidobacteriota bacterium
TTCTCCAATGCCCGCAACTGCACCAGTTGCTGCTCGGATTTGTCCTCGAAGACCCGGAAATTCTCCTTTTCCAGTCCCGTTACGAAGCGATTCATGGGGTCGGTGACGGTGACGGGGATGAGCACCAGGGTGCTGTCAACGCGGATACTGGCGCGCGGCGTGGCTTCGCGGGCGGCCGGCTTGGCCGCGCGCGGCTCGATATTCACCTTGGGGTCCGGGCCCGGTTTTTGGGCGCCCCAGGCGGCAGTGACTGCAATGATGAGTAAGATACCGGGAAACAACAATTTATGGTGGGACCGCGGTGGCATGGCAGTTTCCCGCCCTTCCCTAACCCAGTCTAGCACATGGGTTTCGTGGTAAAATCGCCTGTGCCCCGCAAAATCCTGGGCGTGATCCCCGCGCGTTACGCCTCTACCCGTTTTCCTGGTAAAGCTCTCGCTCGTATTGCCGGCAAATCGATGCTGCAACATGTGTATGAGCGGGCCTCAGCGGCCCGGTATCTCTCTAGCATCCTGATTGCCACAGATGACGAACGCATTGTCGCCGAAGCGCGAAAATTCGGAGCGCCGGTCAGGATGACCCGGTCGGATCACATTTCGGGCACGGACCGTGTCGCGGAAATCGCCGCCTCGGACACCGCGGGAGTCGTCGTGAACATTCAGGGTGACGAGCCGCTCATCGATCCCGCCGCCATCGACGCCGCGGTGCTGCCTTTGCTGGACGACCCCGGTATCGAGATGGGGACGCTCAAGAAGCGCATTGAAGATCCCGGCGAGATCCAAAACCCCAACGTGGTGAAAGTAGTGACCGACGCGGAGGGCGATGCGCTGTATTTTTCCCGCTGCCCCGATTCCCTTTCCCAGAGAGCGGCTGTGCCGCAGTACAAACATGTCGGGTTGTACGTCTATCGCCGCGATTTTTTACTCGGTTATTCCGACCTGCCGGTGGGGCCGCTGGAAAAGGCCGAGTGTCTGGAGCAGTTGCGGGCATTGGAGAACGGCCACCGCATACGGGTGGTGGAGACCGAATACGAATCGCTCGGCGTGGACACGCCGGCGGATCTGGAACGCGTTTCGAACCTTGTGGAAGCCCTGTTGGCGAGCGTGAAAGGGAATGACTAAGTACATTTTTGTAACCGGCGGAGTGGTTTCCTCTCTGGGAAAGGGAATCGGGGCGGCTTCCATCGGGTGCCTCCTGGAAAGCCGCGGGCTGCGCGTCACGCTGCAGAAATTCGACCCGTACCTGAACGTGGACCCGGGCACCATGAGCCCCTTCCAGCACGGCGAGGTCTTCGTCACCGACGACGGCGCGGAGACCGACCTCGACCTGGGCCACTACGAACGTTTCACGCACGCCAAGCTGACGCAGGCCAACAACCTGACTTCCGGACGCATTTACGAACGTATTCTCGCGCGGGAGCGGCGGGGCGATTATCTGGGCAAGACCGTGCAGGTGATCCCGCACGTGACCGATGAGATCAAGGCGGCGGCGCGCAAGGTCTCCGCCGACGTGGACGTGGTGATCGTGGAAATCGGCGGCACGGTGGGCGACATCGAATCGCTGCCGTTTCTGGAAGCCATCCGGCAGATGCGGCATGAACTGGGCCGCGAGAACGTGCTCTTCGTGCACGTGACGCTGGTGCCCTGGATTTCCGCGGCGCAGGAATTGAAGACCAAGCCCACCCAGCACAGCGTGAAAGAATTGCGGGCCATCGGCATTCAACCCGACATTCTGCTGTGCCGCTGCGAGCGCCCCATCCCCGCGGATATGAAGGGCAAAATCGCGCTGTTCTGCGACGTGGACAAGGAAGCCGTGATCACGGCGCGGGACGTGGGCTCGGTGTACGAGGTGCCGCTGGGGTTCGCCGCCGAGGGCGTGGACGACATGGTCCTGCGGCTGCTGCGGCTGGACGCGGGACCGCGCGACCTGGCACGCTGGTCCGCCATGGTGGGCCGCATGCAGGAACCCCGCGACGAAGTGGCCATCGGGCTGGTGGGCAAGTACGTCGAGTACGAAGATTCGTATAAGAGCCTGAAAGAGGCGCTGCTGCACGGCGGACTGGCTCACGGGCTCAAGGTGAACATCCGCTGGATTGAAGCGGAGCACATCACCACGGCCAGCCGCGAAGAGCAACTGCGGGAGTACGACGGCATCCTGGTGCCGGGTGGGTTCGGCAAGCGCGGCGTGGAGGGGATGATCCAGGCCATCGGCTACGCGCGCGTGGCCAAGGTGCCGTATTTCGGCATCTGCCTGGGCATGCAGACGCTGGTCATCGAATACGCCCGCAACGTGTGCGGGCTGGCGCAGGCCAATTCCACCGAGTTCGATCCGGGCGCGCCGCACCGGGTGATTTTCAAACTGCGCGAGTTGAAGGGCGTGGACGAGTTGGGCGGCACCATGCGGCTGGGGGCGTGGCCCTGCATGCTGGCCGAAGGCAGCTTCGCGCAGCAGGCGTACGGGGCGCGGGAGATCAGCGAGCGCCACCGCCACCGCTACGAGTTCAACCGCGAATATGAGAAGGTGCTGACCGAAAACGGGCTGCGCATCACCGGGCAGACCCCGGACGGCGTGTACGTGGAGATTTGCGAGATCCCCGACCACCCCTGGTTTCTCGGCTGCCAGTTCCACCCCGAGTTCAAGTCGAAGCCGCTCGAGCCCCACCCGCTGTTCCGGGCGTTCATCGGGGCGGCATATCAATACCGGCAGCAGCGGCTGGCGGCGGAGGTGGTGGAGGCGGGCGAGCCGGAATACTCCCGTGGCGATTGAGTTCAGCGCCTTCGGGCGCGGCAAGCCGCTGGTGCTGATGGCCGGCCCGTGCGTCATCGAGAGCGAGGAACATGTGCACCGGATGGCCGAGGGCATCCGGAAGGTGGTGGGGACATTCGTTTTCAAGGCGTCCTTCGATAAGGCCAATCGCACCAGCGTGACGGCGTACCGGGGGCCGGGATTGAAGGAGGGCCTGCGCATTCTGGCGGGGGTGAAGGCCTGCGGGCACAGTATCGTCACGGATATTCACGAGCCCGCGCAAGCCGAGGCAGCGGCCGAGGTGGCCGACATCCTCCAGATTCCCGCGTTCCTGTGCCGCCAGACCGACCTGCTGGTGGCCGCGGGACGCACCGGGCGGATCGTCAATATCAAGAAGGGCCAGTTTGTCGCCCCGCAGGATATGCGCCACGCCGCCGAGAAAGTAGCCTCCACCGGCAACCCGAAGGTGCTGCTGACCGAGCGCGGCACCTCATTCGGCTACAACAACCTGGTGGTCGATATGCGCGGGTTGAAGATCATGCGGGACCTGGGCTGGCCGGTGGTGTTCGACGCCACACATAGCGTGCAGCTTCCCAGCGGCGCGGGCGGCGTATCGGGCGGGCAGCCGCAGTTCATCGAGCCCCTGGCGCGGGCCGCGGTGGCGGTGGGCGTGGACGGGCTGTTCCTGGAAGTCCACGATGCGCCCGGGCGGGCGCTCTCGGACGGAACCAACGCCCTGTGCCTCGACGCACTGCCGGGGTTGTGGGCCCGCATACGGGCATTGCACGCTTTGGCCGTGTGAAGCGTCACAATATTTTAGGTGGAGACTGAAGATATGAACCAGCGGAAGAGACGGCGAAGCCGGGGCTTCTCACTCATCGAGCTACTGATCGTCATTGCGATCATCCTGATCATCGCGACCATTGCGCTGCCGAAATTGAACCGCGCGCGCATGTACGCACAGGAGACCGCGGCTATCAAGACCATTCAGACCATCCACACCGCCGAGACACAGTACTTTTCGCAGTTCGGCAAATTCGCCGTGGCGCTGGGAGAACTGGGGCCGCCAACCAGCGGACAGCCTAACGCTTCCGCTGCCGACCTGATTCCCGGCGACCTGGCCCTGGGGGAGAAGAGCGGCTACAGATACACACTGGCGGCGACCCCGACGGGGTACACCATAAGCGCCGTGCCTTCGGTGTACGGCTCTACCGGCAGCCGCACGTTCTTCTCCGACCAGACGCTGGTGATCCGGGAGAATTACGGGCAGGAACCGGCTACGGACAAGAGCAAGGAATTGCGGTAAGCGGGCGCGCGTCCGGCCGGCCGGCGGCGAATCGCGATCATTAAAATTTGTAGTACAGCCCGAACTGGATCCTGCGCGGGCCGTAGAGCATGTCCGTGATCTGGCCGAACGTGGTCGAGTTGATGTACTGATCGAACACGGCGAAGCTGGTGTTGTTGAAGATATTCTGGGCCTCCATGCGCAGTTGCAGCGACTGGCGCTCGGTGAGTTTGGTCAGCTTCTGCACGCCGAAATCGGCGTTGAAGGTCCATGGCCCGGAGAACATGCGGCGCTGCAACCCTCCCACGGCGCCGGGACCGGGGTTGAAAAAGACCTGCCCGTCAAACGGCGCGCTGCCGTCGGAAGCCACGCCGCGCTTATCTTTGCCGATGGCGCCGGCGGCGACGAAATAGGGGCCCGTGCCGGTCATGCGGAATTGCAGCACCTGGTCGAGTTGCGCCTTGGTCAGGGTGGTATCCGCGGTGTTGTTCGCCGAGCGCGTGCCCGTGCTGCGGTTCAGCGTGCCGCGGCCTGAAATGATGGAGAAGGGCGCGCCCGACTGCCACGTCAGAATGCCGCTCACGCTCCAGCCGCCCAGCCACTTGTTCCTGCGCGCGAGCGGCACGTCCCAGATGGCGTTGCCCTTGATGGCATGGGTCAGGTCGAAATCGGCGCGCGCGCGCTCGATTTTCGGATTGGCCAGGTCGAGAAAATGCTCCAATCGCGACTGGCTGGTGCCCGCCGCATCGCTCAACACTTTGGAGAACGTATAATTCCCCTGGAAACTCAGCCCCGCCGCTACCTGGCGGCGCACTTCCACCTGCAAGGCATTGTAAGTGGAGTTGGAGAAGTTATTCAGGTAGTCGGTGGCCAGTGCATATTTGTTGGGGAAGAACTGCACGCTGCCGGCGCTGCCCTCGGTGGCGTAGCGGGCGGCAAGCTGTCCCACTTCGCCGCGCTGGATCAGGCCGCGGATGGCGGCGCTGCGCAACTGGCTGTCCTCCAGTTTCGCGAACACCGGCAGCGGCTGGCTGCCCGGGATGTTGGGATTGTATGCCGGATTGAACGCGCCGGTGGCGGCCTGCGCCAGAAACCCGTTGGCCCTGGCGCGCTTGAAGTCATCCAGGAATCCGTTTTCGCGGATGATCACCTGGTTGTAATCGAAGGCACGGTAGGACTTCACGGCGTGATTGCCTACATAGCGCGCCTCGACGATGGTGTTTCCCATCTGGTGCTGCACGCCGAGGGTCCACTGCTGCACGTACGGGGTGCGCAGATTCCGGTCGATGAGGCCGAACGCGGTCCCGGGGTCGAGTTCATAGTTGTCTTCGAACGTGCGCGGGATGTGGAACTTCGGGACCGGAATTTTCGGCAGCGAAGAGACCTGCGCGTCCTTATACTCCGCGGAGGCTCCCACCAGACCGTTGTTGATCTCCGTCAAGGTGATGGGGGCCAGCACGGACTGGTCGTTGACATAGCTGATGGTATAGCCCGCGCGCAGGGCCGTCTTACCGTTGCCGAACACGTCCCACGCCAGTCCGATGTTGGGCGCGAAGTTGTTGCGGTCGCGGTGGTACCAGGGCCGGCCCACCGAGGAGCCGGCGAAATCCAGCGTGGAGTTGCCGCGAAGCGTGGCCAGCGGATCGTTGTTCACCAGCACCGGCAACAGTGCCAGCGAGTCGCGCTCATCCGCCACGCCCGTAAGCTGATAGCGCAGCCCCAGATTCAGCGTCAGCCGGGAATGCACTTTCCATGAATCCTGCGCGTAAAGCCCGTAATCGTTGTACCCGTAGCGGCGGACGTTCGGCGCGCCGGGCACGAAGCCGGAATTCCGGCTGGTCACGTTGAAGTTTTGAGAATAGGAATAGATGTAGCCCGCCAATGTCGCCAGCAGGTTATTGGCGCTGTTCAGGTCCTGGCTGCCGATGCCGGGCAGTTGCCGGCTGTTCAGCCCGGGGTTGAGGTCTTCCGTGCCGGGCCCGAGATAGTAAGTGGCGGTAATCCCGGCATCGTCGTACGAGCGCACCGTGATACCCTGCGCCTGAAATCCGAACTGCACGCTGTGCCGGCCGCGGATCCAGGCGGCGTTGTCGGAAAGATTGTAGGTGTTGGTGTCGCGGCCCTGGAGCCGGAAGGTGCTCACCGGATTGGTGAACACCATTTCGTCCAAAATATAGCTGCCGAACTTTTCGCTGGTGGGGAACTCGCCGGGAGCCAGGTTGAATCCGCCGCGCAGTTCGTTGGTGAGGGTGGCGGTGGGCGTCCAGCGCCAGGTCAGCGAAAGCAGGTTGGAATGATTGGTGTTACTCACCATCGGCACGATGGAATAACTGTTGTCGATATCCGGCCGGTCCAGGTTGTCCCGATTCCACATATAGGTGCCGGTGAACACGTGCCGGGTCGAGAGGTTGTAATCGATCTTGCCCAGGAAATTATCGCGGGTGCGGTTGGCGCGCTGGAGGAAGCGGTAACCGCCGGTGTTGAGGCCATCGCCGGTATCGTCGTTGTTGATGTTCTCCGGCCCGGGAACGCGGCTGAGGAGGCCGGCAATGGTGGGGTCGGCACTTGCCCCGGCAAGGCGCAGCACGTCGGCCTGCCGCTGCGCGTCGCGGTTGTCCAGGTAAGTAAAAATGCCCTGCCGCGCCGGCGCGGTCAGAATGGTGCGGATGGCCGCCTCCTGCTGGCGCTGCCGGTAGAGTTCGTAATTCGTATAGAAAAACAGCTTGTCCTTGCTGATGGGGCCGCCGAGCCTCGCGCCGGCCTGGTTCTGATTGAGAAAAGGCCGCTTCACATCGGCCTGGTTGTTGAACCAGTCGTTGGCGGAAAGCGCGTTGTTGCGGTTATACCAGTACAACCCGCCGTGCAGTTCGTTGGTGCCGGAGGGCGTCGCGATGTTTACCTGCGCGGAACCGCCGCTGAAGGACGCATTCGCGTTCGAGGTGGCCACGGTAAACTCACCCACCTGGTCCATCAGCAGCATGTTCGGCGTGTAGTCCAGGGCGTTGTCGCGGATGAAGTTGTCCTGTATGTTGATGCCGTCGATCATGGCGTTGGCGAACGACGTCCTCTGGCCGTTGATCACGGTGTACGCGCGGGCGTTGCTGACCACGCCGGCCTGAGTCTGGATGAGCATCATCGGGTCGCGGTCGAGCAGGGGGAGGCGCTGCACCTGCGCGTTGGTCACCGTGCTGGAGACCTCCGCGTTACTCACCTGCACGGTTTCCACCAGTCCGGTGACATCCACGGTTTGCGTCACCGCGGCCAGTTCCAAACGGATTACCGGCACCGCGGTTTCGCGTGCCGGGTCCACCCGCACCCCGCGCACCGTGTATTTGACGAAGCCGCCCTTCTCGACGGTCAAGTCGTAGGACTCGGGCCGCACGCCTGCCAGAGAAAACAGGCCCCCGGTGGTGGTTTTCGCCGACAGCACGGCGCTGGACCCGCCGGCCAGAGACAGGCGAACGTCCGCATCCGGCACGGCCGCGCCGCTGGCATCTACCACGGACCCGGTAACCCGGCCCGCAACCTGGGCGAGCAGGGGCAGGGAAATCCCCAACCAAAGCAGAACCGTACGCATAGTATCAGCTAGTGTAACCCTTTACTGGTTCGAGGAGTTCCGCTTCAGTTGCCCGCAGGCCGCGAATATATCCAGTCCGCGCGGTTTACGAATGAAACATTGCAGCCCGCGACGCACGATCTGCTGGAAGGCCAGAACGCGGCCGGGGTCGGGGGTCTCATAGGGGATGTCCGGGCCGGGGTTGAGCGCGATCAGGTTGACCTTGCAATTCAGATTGGAAAGCAGTCGCAGCACGCGCCGCGCGTCGGCGTCGCTGTCGTTGACGCCTTTGAGCAGCACGTATTCGAAGGTCAGTTTCTCCCACGGGCGCAAGGGGTAGGCCTTGCAGGCGGCGAGCAGGTCCCGCAGGTGATACTTGCGGGTGATGGGCATCAGTTCCTGCCGCATCTCCTCGGTGGAGGCATTGAGCGAAATAGCCAGCCTGGGGCGCACCTCCGCTCGCCCCAGGGCCTCGATTTTCGGCACGATGCCGGCGGTGGAAACCGTAATCCGGCGCGGCGAAAGCCCCACGCCCTCGGGATCGGTCAGCAGACGCGTCGCCTTGAGCACGGCGTCCAGGTTCAGCAGCGGCTCACCCTGCCCCATCATGACGATGTTCAGGCGCCCGCGCTCGATGGCATTGTCGGAAGCCGCTACCAGCACCTGCCCCACGATTTCACCCGCGGTCAGGTTGCGCTCCAGTCCCAGCAGCGCGGTCATGCAGAAGCGGCAGTTTACCGGGCACCCCACCTGGCTCGAGATGCACAGCGTGTCCCGCTCCTCCTCCGGCATAAACACGGTTTCAACCGTGCGCCCGTCGTCAAGACGCAGCAGGTAGCGGCGGGTGCGGTCGGAAGATTCGTAGCGCCGATCAATAGCCGGCAACCCCACCGGATATGCGCGCAATGCCGCGGGCAGGGAAGTGGCCCGCTCCAGACTGCTTACGCGCTGGCGATATACAGCACGATACACCTGCCGCGCGCGGAATGCCGGAAGGTTCTCGCCCAAGGCCTCGCGAATTTCCGTAAGTTCCAGGCCTACAAGGGTTTGCATGCTCTATCCGTATTTTATCAGAGGGCCATGTTAAAATACCGTAAGGCCTGCCTTTGCAACAAGTAACTGTCTCCGCTAGCGGAGTGCGAGAAATCGAGATGACCCGGTTGGCGAACGGCGTCCGGGTGATCACCGAAACCATGCCGCACGTGCGCTCGGTTTCGGTGGGTATCTGGGTGGGCACGGGCTCGCGGCGTGAAAACGGCGAGCAGAACGGTATCTCTCACTTCATCGAGCACATGCTGTTCAAGGGCACCGTGCACCGCTCCGCCGAAGAGATTGCGCGTTCGGTGGACTCGATCGGGGGGAATCTGGACGCATTCACCGCCAAGGAACTGGTTTGTTTTAACACCAAAGTCCTGGACCAGCACCTCTCGCTCGCCTTTGATGTGCTTGCCGACCTGGTGTTGAACCCCCTGTTTCGCGAAGAGGACATCGAAAAGGAAAAGGGCGTCATTCTGGAAGAGATCAAGATGGAGGCGGACAGCCCGGACTACCTGGTCCACGAGATCTTCTCCTCCAACTTCTGGAAGGACCACCCGCTGGGCAAGCCCATCCTGGGGACGCGCGACACGGTCAAGCATTTCGACCGCGGAGTAATCGAATCCTTTTACCGGTCCGTCTATGCCCCCGGCAACTTGATCGTGACCGCCGCCGGCAATCTTACTCACGAGCGGCTGGTGGACCTGGTGCGGCTCAATTTCGAAGCACTGCCGCCCAACGGCAGCCAGCCGGCGGATCCCGTGCCGGCGACGCACGCGCGCATCGCCCTGCGCAACAAGAAAGCGCTGGAGCAGGTGCACCTCTGCCTGGGCGTGCCATCCTACCCGCTGCCGCACGAGAAACGTTTCGCCTGCTATGTGCTGAACACCCTGCTCGGCGGGGGCATGAGCTCGCGCCTGTTCCAGAATATTCGCGAGCGGCAGGGGCTGGCTTACGCGGTGTTCTCGGAGTTGAGCCCGTACCGCGACACCGGCTGCCTTTCCATCTACGCCGGCACTTCGCAGGAATCGGCACGCAAGGTGGTGGCCTCGATCATGAAAGAGTTCTGCCAGCTCAAGCAGGAGATCGTGGGCGCCGAGGAACTGCGCCGCGCCAAAGATCACCTGAAAGGCTCGCTGATGCTCGGCCTGGAATCCACTTCCAGCCGCATGTCCAACCTGGCGCGGCAGGAGCTGTACTTCGGGCGTTTCTTCAGCCTCGACGAAGTAGTGGAGAGTATCGAGCGCGTCAGCGCTGATGACGTCCAGCGCATCGCGCAAACCTTCTTCGATCCCAAACAGATCGCCCTCACCGTGCTCGGCAACCTCGAAGG
>JAMCRM010000188.1 GCA_023380575.1 Acidobacteriota bacterium
AACGCCGGAACCGGGGCACCAGAATCAGCACTCCCGTGAACGTCTCCGCGATTCCAAACAGCACCGCGGCCGCGAGGCTCAGGTTCTCCGGTACGCGGGCCTGGGCCATGCGCACCGCCGCGCCGGTCGGATCGGTGATCTTCCAGATACCGGATACCAGGAACAGGAGAGAAATCAGGATTCCGCAGGTCCAACTGCCGGCGGTCTTCCAACCGGGTGCCTCGAGCCGGCCGATCAGACAGGCCGGCTGTGCCATACTGTCGTTCATGGTCATTATTTTAGCCCGTGCGAGCGCCCCGTGTGGGGACCGGGTGCCTCGCAGCCTGTTTCAATGAAGCTTGCCGCCATCCTGCTGCTCCTTGCTGCTTCCAGCCGCGTCGACCTGGTCGATGAAATCCACGAGGTGCCGGCTGCGCAGTGGCGCTATTTCGAAATCCCGCTGAAGCAGACGCCGGTCCGTGTTGTGGGCGGCTTCGCGGTTCTGGGCGGCGTCGCGGGGGTGAAAATGGCGCTGCTCCCACGTGCGGACCTGAACCGGCTCCGGGCCGAGCGCCCGCACGGTTTTCTCGCCGCGACCGAATACCAGCGCCGCGGCGGTTTTCAATACGAGGTGCGGACGCGATGGTGCTGGACAACCGCGCGGAGGGCGCGTCCGCCGCGAAAGTGCGCGTGCGCGTCTGGCTCGAATTTTCCGGCAAGCCGGGTCCCCATGTGGGCTATCTTTCCCCAGGCCGGCGGGTGGCCGCCATCCTGATCAGTTTCGGCGTCTTCTTCGGCATCGTGACCTGGTCCGCGAAAAAGTTGCTGTGCGCTATAAAAGGCTGAACGCCTCGCGCGCCGCCGCCACCGTCCCGCGGATGTCCTCCTCGCTGTGGGCCGCGGAAACGAAGGCCGCTTCGAACTGCGAAGGCGCCAGATAGATGCCGCGCTCCAGCATCAACCGGAAGAATTGGGCAAAGCGTGCGGTGTCGGAGCGCTTGGCGGTTTCGTAATCCGTCACCGGCTGGTCGTTGAAGAAGAAGGTGAACATCGAGCCCACGCGATTTACCGTAACGCCCGGGGGCGCGGAGCGCTCCAGTTCCGAGGCCATCGCCTCCAGCCGGCCGTAAATTTCCGGATGCGCTTTCAGGTGGCGCAGCATGGCGAGCCCCGCCGCCACCGCCAGCGGATTGCCGGAAAGGGTGCCCGCCTGGTACACCGGTCCGGACGGAGCGATGCGGCTCATGATATCGGCGCGGCCGCCGTAGGCGCCGATGGGTAATCCGCCGCCGATCACCTTGCCGAGCGTGGTCAGATCCGGCCGGATCCCGTAGCGCTGCTGCGCGCCTCCGAATGCGACGCGGAACCCCGTCATCACCTCGTCGAGAATCAGCAGGGCTCCATGCCGCGTGGTGAGATCGCGCAAGGCCTCCAGAAAATCGGGCGCCGGCGGCACGCATCCCATGTTGCCGGCCACGGGCTCGACGATCACCGAGGCGATGCGGCCGCCGTGTTCTTGAAACGCCCGTTCCACCGCGTCCACGGAGTTGAACGGCAGTGCGAGGGTGGTATCGGAAAACGATTTCGGAACCCCGGGGGTGTCCGGAATCCCCAGGGTGGCGATGCCGGAGCCGGCCTTGACCAGCAGCGAATCCACATGCCCGTGATAACAGCCCTCGAATTTCACCGTGAGATCGCGCCCCGTAAAACCGCGCGCCAGGCGAATGGCGGACATGGTGGCTTCGGTGCCGGAGTTCACCAGCCGCACCATTTCGATGGAAGGCACGGCATCGCGGATGGCCTCGGCAAGTTCGACTTCCTGTGCGGTGGGAGCGCCGAAACTCGTGCCGGTCCGGAGGGCGCCTTCGAGCGCTTCCAGAATGGCGGGATGGCGGTGCCCGAGCAGCAGGGGCCCCCAGGAACCGACGTAGTCGATGTATTCATTGCCATCCACGTCGAAGAGATGGGAGCCTTCTCCGCGCGCGATGAACAGCGGGTTGCCGCCCACGCTGCGAAACGCACGAACCGGCGAGTTCACGCCTCCCGGAATTGTCTTCCGGGCTCTTTCGAACAACTGTTCGGATCGGGAGTGCTTCATGGAAGTGAGTAAAATTCCAGTATAGTGCGGCTCCCCTCTTTTATACTGAATGAGGAATCCCGGGGAGGGAAACATGCTCAAATCCGCAACGATCCTGATCGCCGGCCTCGCATTCGGCGGCGTGCTCACTTTCGCGCAACCGCCCAAGGCGCCGCTCAGTCCTCCAGCCCATAGTTCGGTCACCATCGACGGCAAAACGATCGCCATCGACTACTCGGCTCCCTCGATGCGGGGGCGCCAGATTTTCGGCTCGCTGGTGCCGTACGGAAAGGTCTGGCGCACCGGGGCCAACAAGGCCACCACGCTGAAGACGGATGCCAACCTCAACATTAACGGGCTGATGGTCCCTAAGGGAGAATACACGCTGTACAGCATTCCCGAGCCCGATCAGTGGACGCTGATTGTCAACAAGCAGACCGGGCAGTGGGG
>JAMCRM010000189.1 GCA_023380575.1 Acidobacteriota bacterium
AGCGGCCGGGCAGAACGATGCCGCCAACCTGCTCAAGCCGGCCCTGGCGCGCGGCGAGTTGCGCACCATCGCGGCCACCACGTGGTCCGAGTACAAGAAGTATTTCGAGAAGGACCCGGCCCTGGCGCGCCGCTTTCAGGTGGTCAAGGTGGAGGAGCCCGGCGAAACCAAGTGCACGGTCATGCTGCGCGGGGTGGTGCCGGTGCTGGAGAAGCACCACAACGTGCGCATCCTGGACGAAGGGCTCGAATCCGCCGTGCGGCTCTCGCATCGCTATCTGCCGGACCGGCAACTGCCCGATAAGGCCGTGAGCGTGCTCGATACCGCCTGCGCCCGACTGGCACTGGGCCAAAACACCACTCCGCCGGCGGTGGAAGCGTTGCGCCGCCAACTGGACGATATCGAGGTACAGCAGCGCGTGCTCAGCCGCGAAGCGGAGCTTGGTGCAGACCACGCCGAGCGCTTGGCCGCCCTGGCCGCCCAGAAAGACAGTACCCAGGCCAAACTGGAAGAGACCAGCGCGCGCTTCGAGAACTCCGCGCACGCATCGAAAACGGTGCTACCGCAACCCCGGCCCCCGACCCCCAGTCCCCGGCCCCTGGCGCGGCTGCTGCCGCGCCGGCACCCGCGGCGGACCCCAAGGTCGAACTGACCGCTCTCAATGCCGAACTCGATGCCCTGCAGGTCGAAACGCCGCTCATCCGCGTCTGCGTGGACGCGCAAGTAGTCGGCGAGGTGATTTCGGGCTGGACCGGCATCCCCATCGGCAAGATGCTCAAGGACGAAATCCAGACCATTCTGAAGCTGGATGAGCATCTCGGCAGGCGCGTCATCGGGCAAGGCCACGCCCTGGGCGCCATTTGCGAGCGCATCCGCACGTCCAAGGCGGGACTGGAGGATCCCAATAAGCCGGTCGGGGTCTTCCTGCTGGTAGGCCCGAGCGGCGTCGGCAAGACCGAAACCGCGCTGGCGCTGGCGGACCTGCTCTACGGCGGCGAGCACAACGTCATTACCATCAACATGTCGGAGTTCCAGGAATCCCATACCATTTCCACCCTGAAGGGCTCGCCTCCGGGATACGTGGGTTACGGCGAGGGCGGTGTTTTAACGGAGGCGGTGCGCCGCAGGCCCTATTCCGTGGTGCTGCTGGACGAGGTGGAGAAGGCCCACCCCGACGTGTTGGAACTTTTCTTCCAGGTCTTCGACAAAGGCCGTATGGAAGACGGGGAAGGCCGGGAAATCGACTTCAAGAACACCATCATCATCCTGACCTCCAATGCCGCCACCGACACGGTCATGAAGCTGACGGCGGACCCCGAAACCATGCCCACCTGGGAAGCCCTGGCCAAGGCCATGAAGCCGGAGCTGAACAAGATCTTCAAGCCCGCCTTCCTGGGACGGCTGGTGGTGATCCCCTACTACCCGATTCGGGACGAAGCGCTTAAGAAAATCATTCTGCTCAAGGTCGGGAAGATCCAGCGGCGCATTCAGGAAGCCCACAAGATCGCGCTGGATTTCGACGAGGTGGTAGTGGAGGAAGTGGCCCGCCGCTGCACCGAAGTGGAAAGCGGCGCGCGCAATGTGGACAACATCCTGACCAACACGGTGCTGCCGGAGGTTTCGCGGCAGATCCTCGCCCGCCTGGCGGCGGGGGAAAAACTCGAATCCATCCACGTCTCCATCGGCGAGGATGGAGCCTTTCTCTACGCGTAACAGAACGGCGGGGCGGGCCGCAGCCCGCCCCCTACCCTAGGAGACTTGCATGTACGTCCAGGCGGAAAGGCCCATGACGCTCACCACGCCTCTCGGGCCGGATAAGTTTATTCTCATCAGCTTCACGGGCCGCGAGGCGATTTCGCAACTGTTCCATTTCCATTTGGATTTGGCCAGCCAGGAGGAAGTCATTTCGTTCAACGAGCTGCTCGGCCAGAAGGTGACCGTGGAGTGGAAGCTGAGGGATGACGAAAAACGGTACTTCAACGGAATCGTCAAGCGCATCTCGCAAGGGGAACGCACCAACATCTTCACCCGCTACAGCATGGAGATCGTGCCGCAGCTGTGGATACTCAGCAAGAAGGCTCAAAGCCGCATTTTCCAGCACATCAGCGTGCCGGAGATTCTAAAGAAGGTCTTCGAAGGCCTGGATGTCAGTTACGAAATTATGGGCACCTTCCAGCCGCGGGACTACTGCGCGCAGTATCGCGAGTCGGATTTCCATTTCGCCTCGCGGCTGATGGAGGAAGAGGGCCTCTACTATTTCTTCAAGCACAATGCGGGCGGCCACACCATGGTGGTGGCCAACACCCCGCAGTCCCACCCGGACGCTCCCGGCGACGTCATCTACGAGGAGACCATCGGCGGCATGCGCGACGAGGATCGCGTGTGGGCGTGGGAGAAGACCCAGGAATTGCGCTCCGGCAAATATACCCTTTGGGACCACTGTTTTGAGCTGCCCGGCAAGCATCTGCAGGCGGATAAGACCACCCTCGAAAGCGTGCAGATCGGCCAGAACACGCACAAGCTCAAGGTCGGAGGCAACGATAAGTTGGAGATGTACGATTATCCGGGCGGCTACGCCCAGCGGTTCGACGGGGTGGATAAGTCCGGCGGCGAGCAGGCCGGCGATATCCAAAAGATCTTCGAGGATAATAAGCGAACCGTCGAAATCCGCATGCAGGCAGAAACGACTCCCGCCGTTATCGTCGAAGGCGCGGGCAATTGCGACGCCTTCGTATCCGGCTACAAGTTCAACTTCACGCGGCATTTCTCCGACAACGGCAAGTACCTCCTCACCTCCGTGGACCACCACTGCGCGCAGCCGCTGGGCAGCGGGCGCGACACCGAGGGCGCCTTCACATATGAGAACCGCTTCACGGCCATCCCGGCCGCGGTGCCGTATCGCCCCTCGCGCGTGACCCCCGTCCCCACCGTACAAGGCACCCAGACCGCCACGGTAGTGGGACCGGCCGGGGAAGAGATCTTCACGGACAAGTACGGCCGCATCAAGGTGCAGTTCCACTGGGATCGCGAGGGCAAGAACGATATCGACAGTTCCTGCTGGCTGCGCGTGGCCACCCTGTGGGCCGGGAAGCAGTGGGGCATCGTGCACATTCCCCGCATCGGCCAGGAAGTCATCGTAGACTTCCTGGAAGGTCATCCCGACCAGCCCATCGTTATCGGCAGCGTCTATAACGCCGATCAGATGCCGCCCTATACCCTCCCCGACAATAAGACCCAAAGCGGCATCAAGAGCCGCAGCTCCAAGGGGGGCGGCACGGACAATTTCAACTAAATGCGCTTTGAAGACAAGAAAGGGCAGGAACTGGTCTTCGTGCACGCGGAAAAGGACCTTACCACGGAGGTGGAGCACGACGAGAAGCGCGACGTAGGCAACGACCGCACGACGGATATCCACCGCGATGAGACCAAGACGGTTGACCGCGACCAGACCCTCACGGTAAAACGCAACCGCACCGCCACCGTGGAGGGAGATGACAAGGAGACCGTTAACGGCAAGCAGGAAATCACCATCGGCAAGAACCAGACCGTGCAGATCGGCAGCGACCAGAAGATCACCGTGGGCGGGGGGCTCACCATCACGATCAGTTCCTCGGAGAGTTCCACGGTGGGATCTTCCAGGTCTGCTACGGTGGCAAGTTCCGACAGCCTCAACGTCGGCTCGTCCCGCACGGTCAACATCGCGTCTTCCGACAGCCTGACCGCAGGGAGCAGCATTACCATTACGGGCGGCGCCGGTGTCACCATCACGGGCGGAGGCGGCGTGAAGATCGTCTCGGGCGCCCCTTTACAGATCACCGCGCCCATGGTCACCATGGCTACGGCCATGCTGCAGGTGGCCGGCGTGGTGCAGTGCACGTCGGTGATCTCGCCCACCTACACGCCGGGTGCTGGAAATATTTTGTGATGCGGGCCGAAGAGATCCGCAGCGGGCTCTGCCATACCGAAGCGGCTCCCCGCCTCATCGCGCTGGCCGAACTGGCCAAACCGGAGGTAGAGCCAGGGGCGTATGCGGCCGAGGTAGGGTCTTCGGTGGATTACCCGGGCGAAGACGTGCGTCAGGCGGCGGTGTACGTGCTGGGGCGGATCGGTGCGTCGGCGGTTCCCTATCTCATCCGCGCCGTGCTTCCGGAACAGCCCCTCATCGTCCGGCTTTTCGCCGCGCAGGCGCTGGGCGGCATCGGGCCGGGGGCGGCCCCCGCCATCCGCGAATTATGCCGCGCCATGACCGATGCCGACACCGGCCTGCGATTCCACGCCTCCTTTGCCCTGGGAAAGATCGGCGCGGCGGCAGTACCGTGGCTGCAACGGATGCTGCAGTTCTCCGATGTGCTGGTCAAGTGCGCCGCGGCGGACGGTCTGGGCTGGGTGGGGCAGCCTGCCGCTGGAGCGGTTCCGGACCTGCGGGCGCTCGGCATGGCCCCACAGGTCAAGCTGCGCCATTCCTGCGCGTCCGCGTTGGTCAAGATCACCGGAGACCCCGCGGCCGGCCTTCCCATCCTGCAGCGCGATCTCCAGGATCCCGACCCCGACGTGCGCAAATCGGCGCTGGAACGCATCGGGGAACTGCAAACCGCCGGGCGGCCGGCTACGCCGGACATCCTGCGGGAAATGTACGATCCGGTTGCCGGCGTGCGCGCCTCCGCGGCGCTGGGGTTGGCACGCGTCCAGGCGGACCCCGCCCAGGCTGTGCCTTGCCTGCACGCCATGCTGCAAGACCCTGAAAACATTGCCCGTGCCAGCGCCGCCATGGCCTTGGCGGCTTACGGACCGGCGGCCCGCGAGGCCGTTCCCGCCCTCGACCAGATGCGGCGCGGCCCCGACGCCCGCATGTCCGCCATCGCGAAAACCGCCCTCGAACGGATCACCGGCCAAACTGCAACGTAATTTTTGTAAGAATATTTTCTTCCATCCGGCACTAATTGGGTTATGACGATCCGTCTGGCAATTGGCCTGTGGGCGTGTCTCGCCCTGGCTGGAGAGCACGGCCTCTCGGCGAACCTCGTGGGCGGAACCGTGGCGGGGCTCATTCGGCATCATGAAGGCCACATGCAGCTTACCGGGCAGGAGAACCTGCTCTTTCTGGGGGCGGGGCACCCCTTGCGGATCCCGTTTGACCGGATCCACACCTTGGAATACGGGCAGCAGGTGAGCCGGCGCTACGCCGAGGCGATCCTGATCTCTCCCGTCCTCATCCTGGCGAAATCGCGCAAACACTATGTCACGATCGGCTATACCGACGCCAACGGGCGGCGCCAGGCGCTGGTTTTCCAGGTGAATAAGCACGATGTGCGCGCCGTGCTGACGGGCCTGGAGGCCAAAACCGGCCGCCGCGTGGAGTACCAGGACGAAGAGGCGCGCAAGTCGGGGAAGGGATAGCGGATGCGAATCCTGCTATTCACCGCTCTGGCCCTGGCCGCGGCCGCCCAGGAGCCGTCCGAGGCAGACCCGGTCGAAGCGCAGGCATTGCGCCAGTTGCTCACCGTGCGCCGCGTCTATGTGGAGAGGCTGGGCGGTGGCGAAACCGCCGGGCAGATACGGGATATTATCATCGCCAGTCTGCAAAACGCGCGCCTGTTCGTGATCACCGAAAACCAGGAACGCGCCGACGCTGTTCTGAAAGGCTCCGGCGAGGACCTGGTCTTTACCGAGAGCCATAACGTTGGCGACAGTGTGAACGCCCGCGCCTCCCTGGGTACCACCCGCACTACCCGCTCCAGCGGCGGTTATGGCAGCATGGGCATCGGCGAGAACGAATTCTACCGGACCACCGAGCGGCGCCATGAAGCCACCGCTTCGGTCAGGCTCATCAACAAGGAAGGCGATGTGATCTGGTCCACCACCCAGGAGAGCATGGGGGGAAAGTTTCGCGGAGCCAGCTCCGACGTCGCGGACAAGATCACCCGCACGCTCAAAGACGATTTCGAACGCGCCCGCCACCTGCCGAAAAAATAGCCGCCGGCGAGAGCGCGCAGGCATGGCGCGCACAAATGCCGTGGCGGCGTGTATCTTAAGAGGTAAGCACTCGCGATGCCTCATGACCCCATGGCGCTGGGGCTGGCGGAAGAGGGCGGCCATAGAGGCCGCCGGAAGCCTGATAGAGCTGCGCGGCCCTCTCCAAGCCGGCGACCAGATCGTTCGGCGCGCTACCGGCGAACTCCGGGAAGGCACCCGAGTGTCACCCCGGCCGGTTAAAACATCGTAAACTCGATAGAGATATGCCAGATACCAAAACCGATCACGCCATGGGATTCGCCACGCGTTGTCTCCACGCGGGGCAGCACCCGGATTCCGAAACCGGCGCCCGCGCGGTGCCGATTTACCAGAGCTCGTCCTTCGTCTTCGAGGACTCCGCACATGCCGCCGCACTCTTCGCGCTGGAGAAGTTCGGCAATATCTACACCCGCATCATGAATCCCACCACCGCCGTTTTCGAGGAGAGGGTGGCTTCGCTGGAGGGCGGGGCGGGCGCGCTGGCCGTAGCGAGCGGCCAGGCGGCCCAGTTTCTCTCCCTAACCAGCCTGATGGGAGCCGGCGACGAGATGGTGGCCTCCGCCACGCTATACGGTGGAACTTACACCCAATTCGACGTGAGCTTCCGCCGCCTGGGCATCCAGACCACCTTCGTGGAGCCGGACGACCCCGAAAATTTCCGGCGCGCCATCACTCCGCGCACCAAGGTCATCTACGCGGAAACCATCGCCAACCCGCGCATGAACGTACTCGATATCGAGCGCGTGGCCGCGGTAGCCCGCGAGGCCGGCCTCCCCCTGGTGGTGGACAACACCCTGGCATCTCCGTACCTTTGCCGGCCCATTGAGCACGGCGCCGACATTGTACTGCACTCCGCCACTAAGTTTCTGGGGGGGCACGGCACCTCCATCGGCGGCATCATCGTGGATAGCGGCCGCTTTCCCTGGTCCCGCGAGAAGTTTCCCCAACTCACGGAGCCGAGCCCCGGCTATCACGGGTTGCGCTTTACCGAAACCTTCGGCAATCTCGCCTATATCATCAAGGTGCGGGTGGAGGGACTGCGCGATATGGGCCCCGCCCTCAGCCCCTTCAACGCGTTCCTGTTCCTGCAGGGCGTGGAAACACTGAACCTGCGCATGGAGCGCCACAGCTCCAACGCGCAAAAAGTTGCGGAGCACCTGGAAAAACACCCGCGGGTAAGTTGGGTGAAGTACCCCGGACTGCCATCCAGCCCTTACCGCGCGCTGGCCTGCAAATATCTGCCGGCGGGTTGCGGCGCCATCCTGACCTTCGGCATCAAAGGCGGCCTGGAGGCCGGACGGCGCTTCATCGACTCCGTCAAACTGCTTTCCCATCTTGCCAACCTGGGAGACGCCAAGAGCCTGGTAATCCATCCCGCTTCCACCACGCACCAGCAATTGCCCAAAGACGAGCAACTGGCGTGTGGCATCACGGAAGATATGATCCGGCTCTCCATCGGCCTGGAAAATGTGGACGACATTCTCTGGGACCTCGACCAGGCGCTGACGGCTTCCGGGAGTTGAGGCATTAAGCATCAAACGGTGCAAATTACAAGTAAATTTTGTAAAGTATTTGTTGGAAAGTAGACAATATTTGGTGGGGATGATAGGATGAAACCAATCTAGACAGCATCCTGACGACGAGACCCCTCCCGTCGTCAACCCCTCTGAGTGCAGGCCCCGGTACCCAGCCGGGGCCTTTATTTTTGGCCTCATAAATTCCTACGGGCCGGCGGCGAAAAAAGGCATCTTTTTGTCGGACTTGCTGGACAACCGGATCTTTAAGTGCTATTATGGAACCAATTAGACAGCATCCCTGACGACGAGACCCCTCCCGTCGTCAACCCTCTGAGTGCAGGCCCCGGTACCCAGCCGGGGCCTTTAATTTTTTCTTGGGAATCTTTCAGGCTCGCGGCGTCGGCACCGCGCGCAGCTGCGCTTGTTCGAGCCGCTTGGTTTCCTGCCAGGTGTAGATCATGCGGTGAATTACGGTCAGGTTGGAAAGGATGGCGATCACCCACAAGACCGGCGCCATGCGGTCGAAAAGGGCGCCGATAATAATCAGGACGATGCGCTCCGGCCGTTCCAAAAAGCCCACTTTGCACTTGGGGATGGTGCACTCGGCGCGCGCCCGCGAGTAACTCACCATCACGGAGCCGGTCATCACGATGGCGGTGAGGACGATGTAGAAGAAACGGTTGATGGAGGCGTAATAGACCAACAGCCCGACCAGCAGCGCCAGGTCCGAGTAGCGGTCCACCACGGAATCGAAAAAGCCGCCGAAGCGCGTCACCCGGTTGGTTTCCCGCGCGACACGGCCGTCCACCATGTCGAACAGGCCGGCGCCAATCACCACCACCGCGGCCCAGCGGAAGTTGCCCGCCGCGAACAGAAAGGCCGCCACGATATTGATCAGCAACCCGATAAAGGTGAGGACGTTGGGATGGATGCGAGAGAGCGCCAGCCAGCGTACGATGCGATCGATAACGGCCCCGCAGGCAATCCCGATCGCCCGGTTGTATGTCATAGGTCGTGGATGGTGGTCAGCTTCAGGATCTCCAACTCTTTGCTCCCCCCGGGGATCTGCACTCTGACCACATCGCCCACTTCCTTCCCCAGGAGAGCCCGCCCGATCGGCGAACTGGTTGAAATCTTGCCGTTCGGCGCGTCCGCTTCTTCGCTTGTGACAAGGTTATAAGTGATCTCCTCGTCTTTGACGGTGTCGAGTACGATAACGGTGGACCCCAGTCCCACGCGGTCGTGCGGAATCTTCGAGAAGTCGATCATCGCCATCTCGGCAGCCCGATACTTGAGCTGGTTCAATCGCGCATTGACCAGACCCTGGCGCTCCTTGGCGGCATGGTATTCGGCGTTTTCGCTCAAATCCCCGTGCTGCCGGGCCTTCAAAATCTCCCTGGGCAGTTCGTTGCGCAATTCGTATTCGAGTGCGGCGATTTCCTCCTGCAATTTCTTCTTGATATCCATTTGAACGGGACCGGCTCCCAGGCTTTCATTATAGCCACAGGAGCGAAGTCCGGTAGAAGCTGTTTTCCGGGCGGGGGAAGGCGCGCTTCTCCCCCGCTCCGGGCTGTTCTCCACCACACAGAATGGCGATCGTAGGAATTTCGGAAGGTTGGGTTGCCGTGAGGAAGCGCGCGGGCAGATGCGGTCAGTCGTTCACCACCAGTTTCATCTTGGTCCCGCCCAGGCGGATTTCCTGAATACGATTCTTGCCGTCGGCGCTGTCGAACCGCACGGAAGTGCTGGAGAACTTGTTAGCCCCGGTCTCCACTTTCACTGCGGCCTCCGTGGACTCCCTGCCGCTGCGCAGCACAACTTTTTCGCCATTGAGTTCCACCTTGTACTGGCCGGCCTGCAGCTCGTGCCCGCTCAGAGTAACGGCCTGGTACAGCGTGAGCGAATAAGTCTTGGCGCTTGCCACGGTCAGCGCCAGAGTCGCGAAAGCAAGTAACAACTTCTTAGTCATCGAATCCTCCAAGATACGATCTACTTACAAATCTATGTACGCGCAGGCAGGCAAAAGGTTCGCTCAAAAGTTCAGAAAATTTTCGATGCGCGCCAGCGCCGGATCGCCAACGCGCGCCAGGCCCCCGAATCCCCTGAGCCACCACACGCCCTCTTCGCGCCGGAACCAGGTCATCTGCCGCTTGGCATAACGGCGCGTGTTTCGCTGCGCGTAGAAGACGGCCTGCTTGAGGCTCAGTTCGCCGCGCAGTACCTGGAGCGCCTGCTTGTACCCGTGGGACTCGAAAGGCTTGGCCGTGGCGGGAAAACCGAGGTCCAAAATGTGGCGCACCTCGTCGATCAGTCCGGCGGCGAACATGCTCTCGCAGCGCGCGTCGAGATGCCGGTAGAGTTCGTCCCGGTCCGGGTCGAGGCCGAGTTTGAGCGTGCGGAAACCGGTGAGCGCGTCGCGCCCCCGGCTGTGGAGTTCCGTGATGGGCCGGCGGGCCAGCAGGCAGACCTCGAGCGCGCGGGTCACTTTGGGGACGTCGTGGGGATGGATTCTGGCCGCCGCGCGCGGATCGAAACGGCGGAGCAGGCGATGCAGCGAGCCCGGCCGGCGCTCCTGGCGCGCCGCCAGCCGCGCTCGCAGTGCGGCATCCCGTTCGGGACCCGCGAAAAGCCCCTCCAGCAGAGCCCGCAGGTAGAACCCGGTCCCTCCGGCCACCACCGGAAGACGGCCGCGCGCCGCGATTTCGCGGATGGTCTCCCGCGCCCTGCGCGCGTACTCGCCAGCCGTAAACACCTGGTCGGGGTCGAGAATGCCGATCAAATGGTGCGGAATCCCACGCATCTCCTCGGGCCGCAGCTTGGCGGTGCCGATGTCGAAATGGCGGTAAATCTGCAACGAATCGCAATTGACCACTTCGCCGGCAAAGGTTTCGGCTACGGACAGAGCGAGTTCGCTCTTTCCCGATCCGGTTGGTCCGGCGATGGCGATCAGGGGGAATTCCGGGCTTTGATCCTGGGGCAAACCTCCGTTATACAATGAAGTGGAACGCTTCGACCCCCCTCGGCATCCAAAGATTCAAGGTCGAAAAGGGCTAAATTCATGATTCGCTACGCCAATCTCTTCCTGCTGGCAACCGCGCTGGCTTGTGTTTCCAATGGCCAAACCAACCCTCCTGCGGCGCCGGACAGGGCCGACTCCTATTACAACTACGCAATGGGACACCTTTACGCGGAGTTGGCGGGGGCCTACGGGAATCGCGGCGATTATGTGAACAAGGCCATCGAGCACTACCGCGTGGCCCTGCGGGAGGACCCCTCGGCCGGCTTCCTGGCCGAAGAGTTGACGGACCTCTACATCCAGGCGGGACGGCTGCGCGACGCCATCGGGGAAGCCGAGGAGATGCTGAAGCAGAACCCCGATAACATAGATGCGCGCCGTATTCTGGGGCGCATCTACACGCGCATGATCGGGGATCCGCAACAGGGAAAGATCAACGAAGAGATGCTGCGCAAGTCCGTGGAACAGTATCAAAAAATCACGGACAAAGATCCTAAAGATGTGGATGCCTGGCTGACCCTGGGCCGCCTGTACAAGGCGGGCAATAATTCCGCGGACGCCGAGAAGGCTTACGACAAGGCCCTTGCACTCGACCCCGACAACGAGGACGCGCTCACCGGCCTGGCCATCGTGTACTCCGACCTCGGCGACACCGCCAAGGCCATTGAAAAGCTCAAACAGCTCACCGACCGCAATCCCAACCCGCGCACCCTGATGGCGCTGGCCAGCTCCTATGAGCAGATGCGCGATTGGAAGAGTGCCGCCATGGTGCTCCGGCGCGCCATGGAACTGCAGCCGGATAACCCGAGGCTGAAGCGCGCGCTGGCCCAGGATGTGCTTTTTTCGGAAGATTACGACGAAGCCCTGAAGCTTTACAGCGAGCTTTCCGCCGAGGATCCCCGGGACCCGCAACCGCAGCTCCGTATTGCCGATATCTACCGGCAGAAGCGCGATTTCCCCAAGGCTCATGCCGCGCTCGAAAAGGCCCGGCAGATTGACGGCAACAGCCTGGAAGTGCGCTACGACGAAGTGAATTTGCTGGACACCGAGGGCAAAGACGAAGAGGCCGTCGCGCTGCTCAAGGGCATTCTGGAGGACACCGCCAAGAAGTCCTATTCGGCTTCGGAGAAGGCCAACCGAACCATGCTGCTGGAGCGGTTGGGCTTCCTTTACCGCGGCCTTTCCAAGTACCCCCAGGCGGTGGAGTGCTTCCGGCAGATCGCCGCGCTCGACCCCGATTCCGGCGCCAAAGCCGCCGCGCAGGTGATCGACAGCCTGCGCATGGGCAAGGATTTCAAACAGGCCCAGCAGGAGGGCGAAGCCGCCCTCAAAAAGTATCCCGAGGAGCGCGTAATCAAGTTGACCTACGCCTCCGTGCTCGCCGATATGGGAAAAACCGACCAGGCGGCGGGCATCATCCGTCCCTTGCTCAGCGGCAGTTCCGCGCACGATCGCGATACGTGGCTTGCCCTGGCCCAGGTCTATGAAAGGGGTAAGCGGTACAGCGAGGAAACCAAGGCCCTCGATGAAGCCGCCAAGCTCTCGACCTCGAAACAGGACCGTGCCACGGTGGATTTCATGCGCGGCGCGATGTTTGAGCGGATGAAGGATTATGACCGGGCGGAGGCCGAATTCCGCAAGGTACTGGAAGCCGATCCGGAAAATTCCGGCGCCCTCAACTACCTGGGTTACATGCTGGCGGACCGCAACGTGCGCCTGGAAGAAGCGCAGAAGCTGATCAGTCGCGCGCTCGAACTGGAACCCGATAACGGCGCTTACCTGGACAGCCTGGCCTGGGTCAACTACCGCCTCAACAAACTCTCCGACGCCGAGAACCTGCTGGTGCGCGCCCTGGAGAAGATCGGCGACGACCCCACGGTGCACGATCACCTGGGGGACGTTTATTTCAAGCAGGGACGCACGCGGGACGCCATTCTGCAGTGGCAGACCTCGCTCAAGGAATGGGAGTCCGCCGCGCAGCCGGACCTGGATCCCGCCGAAGTGGCCAAGGTCAACAAAGAAGCTGGAAAACGCGCGCGTGCGCCTGGCTCGCGAAAGCGGCGGCAAGCCGTAGAGCGGCCTTTCAGGCCGGCATAACGCCGCCTCCAAAGTCGTCCTGGCAGGCCGGAAGGCCTGCACCACGTTTCAGGTGCGCAGGATTTCCTGTACCTTGCGCGTGAAAGCGGCCGCGGTATAGGGCTTGTGGAGGAATCCGGTAGCGCCCCGGGATGTTTGGCGCAGGGCTTCTTCCTCATCGTAGGCCGTAGCCACCAGAACGCGCAGGTCCGGACGCAGGACCAGCAGCCGCTCGAGCAGTTCCGCTCCGCTCATTTCGGGCATTTTCAGGTCCAGCACCACGGCGGCTATCGCCTCATTATGGGCCTTGAAAATGTCCAGTGCGCCGGCCCCGCTCTGTGCCACCAATACGTTGTAGCCGGCCCGTTCGAGCGCCATCTTACCCACGCGCACGACCATCTCCTCGTCGTCCACCAGCAGAATGGTTTCGCGCGCCGGCGGCGCTTCGACGGCCATGGGAAAGAGGGCCCGAAAAACGCTCCCCTGACCGGGAACGGAGTGCACCTGGAAGCCGCCGCGGTGGCCTCGCAGGATCCCCAGGGCGGCGGGAAGCCCCAGCCCGCGGCCCAGAAACTTGGTAGTGAAGAAGGGCTCGAAAAGCCGCGACCGCACTTCCGG
>JAMCRM010000190.1 GCA_023380575.1 Acidobacteriota bacterium
AGCAGTACCGCGGGCCTGATTGTGGATTCCCATGGACGGCCTTCCGCGGACCCAAACGACTTCTATGGCCCGCCGCAGGGGGCCATCCTGCCGTTCGGGGGCGATAAGGGCTACCGCGGCTACGCCTTGTCACTACTCGTCGAGATCCTGGGGGGACTGCTTGCCGGATCGAGCACGGTGCAGGACCAGCCTGGTAACGGCCTGGCCTTTATCGTCGTTGATGTGGGCGCGTTCCTGCCACCAGCGGTTTTTGCCGCTCTGGTGCGCGAAATGGGCGACTATGTCAAGTCCAGCCCGCCGGCGCCGGGACATGACGGAGTTCTTCTGCCTGGGGAGCCCGATTTTCGGCGCCGCCGTGAACGGCTCCGCAAAGGCATTCCGATCGATGAAACCACATGGGAGCAGATCCAGGGGGCCGCCCGGTCGCTAGGGGTCGAGTGGAAAGCGAGCCTTATGCGGGCATGACGGACTGCCGGGGGAGGTGAAATGAAACGCAGAGACTTCATTAAGAGTGCGGCCGGCGCGGGCGCCGCATACACCATGACCGCGCAGGCGGCGGAAAAGGACGATGCGAAACTCTTTCCCACCCACCTGCCGGGCAGCGAATGGGTGGAGTTTCGATCCGAAGGATATGCCAAGCCGGTGAGCGGAGTGATTTACCGGCTGGCTCAACCGGCCACCAACGGCATGCCGCTGGGCGGGATCGATACCGGCTGCATCGATCTCGAAACGAGCGGCTTATGGGGCTATGCAACCATCTTCAACACGCATGTGCCTCGCCGCGGGCCGCTGAATATTCCGTTCCTCGGCATCAGCACGGGCGGAAAAACCTGGGTGCTGTGCGATCCCAAGCAGGTGAAGCAGTACGATACCACCGACGGCAGGCTTCCCGTAGAGCCGTATCCGATCGAACTGCACATGGATGAAGTGGAGACGCCCCGCGAAATTCACTATTACGGCCACTATCCGGTGGCCGACCTCGAGTTCGACACCACCGCCCCGGTGACCGTGGCCCTGCGGGCCTGGTCGCCGTTCTTCCCGGGCGACGTGCATTCGTCGGTTCTGCCGGGTACGGTGTTTGAAGTCCATCTGCGTAATCCCGGCAGTTCCGCGCAGAAGGGCACCATCGCTTTCAGTTTCCCGGGGCCCACCAAACGCGAGGCCGACTCAGACCGCTTCTACCGGGAAACTTTGCATGGCCCTCTGGAGGGCGTGCTGGTGCGCTCCGCCAAATCATACGGCACTCCGCTGATGAACCCGGTCGCCAGCTACGTGCTGGGAGTGATCGGGCAGGAAAAGCCGCGCTTCGGAGGCGAACTTGCCGGCAACGGCAAGGGTTGGGCCGGAATAGCCGATCGCCTGCCCGAAACCAGGGATAGCGAAGCCGGGTCGTCTGCGGCTGTCGATTTCACACTGGCTCCAGGGGAGGCGCGCACGGTACGCTTTCTGGTCACCTGGCATTGCCCGCGCTGGAAGGGAGGGGGTTACCAGTGGTCGCCCGAGGGCAGCATGTTCACCCATATGTACGCGCTGCATCATCGCAGCGCGCGGGCGGCGGCACTGCTGCTGGCGCGGGACCATGAACGCCTGCTGCAGCGCATTATCGGATGGCAGGAAGTGGTGTATGGCGATGAATCGCTTCCGCCCTGGTTGCGCGATTCGCTGATCAACAACTTTCACCTCATTACCGAAACCGGCCTGTGGGCGGCCGCGGAGCCGCCGCTGCCGGCCTGGGTGAGGCCCGAAGACGGCCTCTTCGGGATGAACGAGTGCCCTCGCGGATGCCCGCAGATCGAGTGCATTCCCTGCAGCTTTTACGGCAATATCCCGGTAGTCTATTTTTTCCGCGAGCTGGCTCTGTCCACCCTGCGCGGCTACAAAGGTTACCAGTATCCCGAAGGCGCGGCGCCGTGGATCTTCGGCGGGGTCACCGGGAGTACCGCGGCTATAGACTTCGCGCTCCCCACTCGTGGCTACCAGACCACTCTGAACGGTCTCTGCTACGCGGCCATGGTAGACCGGTATGCGCTCTGCTGGGGCGACCAGGCGTTCGCGCGGGAGTTTCACGACTCGGTCAAGCGCAACGCGATCTTCACCATGAATCTCCGTCCCGAGTACGATCTGGGCGACCGCGCCATCAGTATGCCCACGGGCAACGAGGGCACCGAATGGTTCGAAGCGCCCGAGCCTGGATGGTACGGCATGGCTTCGCACATAGGGGGTCTGCACCTCGCGCAGTTTAGAATCGCCCAGAAAATAGCAGGGCAGGTTGGCGACACGGAATTCTCCCGGCGCTGCGGCGATTGGATCGGCGCCGGCATAAAGTCCATGGAAGGCAAGCTCTGGAACGGCAGCTATTACCTGACGTGCTGGGAGCCGGAAACCAACCGCAGGAACGACCTCGTCTTCGGCTATCAGCTCGATGGCGAATGGGTGGCCGACTTTCACGGGTTGCCGGGCGTGTTTGCCAAAGACCGCGTCCGCAAGACGCTCGATACCATCAAGCGCTGCAATATCGGGCTCAGCAAAACCGGCGCGGCCAACTACGCGCACGCGGATGGGACGCCCGCGCCCGTGGGCGGCTACGGCACGTATAGTTATTTCCCGCCGGAAGTACTGATGCTGGCAATGAACTGGATGTACGAGGGCCAGCGCGAGTTCGGAATCGATCTTGCCCGGCGGTGCTGGGAGAACAGCGTCTGCCGCTGGCGCTACACCTGGGACATGCCGAATATTATGCGCGGCGATAAGGATACGGGAGAGCGCACTTACGGCCACGACTATTACCAGGACATGATGCTCTGGGCGCTGCCCGCCGCCATGGCCGGACAACCCATGAACGGCCCTCTCAAGCCGGGGGGGCTGGTAACGCGCGTGATCGCGGCTGCCCG
Source organism: Acidobacteriota bacterium (assembly GCA_023380575.1). The sequence continues at coordinate 2,892 of JAMCRM010000190.1, forward strand.
TGGAGGAGCGCCCGTCGAAGGCGGCGGGGGATCGCAATGAGCGACTGGCTATTCCCGCTCGATACGCCTGCAATGGCCTGGGCGGAGTTCGCCGCGGGAGCCTTTGCGGCGCCCGTCGCGGGCATGGTGTACCGTCCGGGTCAGTCCTCTTGCGGCTTGCCGCTGGCCGGAATCGGAACCGGCTGCATCGATCTCGACACAGACGGCACGTTTGGCCGGTGTACTGTTTTTAATTCGTACGTG
>JAMCRM010000191.1:0-1582 GCA_023380575.1 Acidobacteriota bacterium
GCGTCTACCGCACCACGGTGTGGCCCGGCAAAGCCGACCAGTCCGACGTCGCTTATGAGACCCAGGCGAAGTTTGCCGTGCGGCTCAAGGAGGCAGGCTACACCGGGATCAAGATTCGCGCCTGGCGCCCGCACCCCCTCGATGATGCCGATATGGTGGGGGTGATGCGCACCGCCGTAGGTCCGGATTTCAAGATCATGCTGGACCGCACGGCCGTCCGCCCGGGCTGGGTGTGGGACTATCACACGGCACTTACGGTCTGCCGCGCGCTCGAAAAGCACAACGCCTACTGGCTGGAAGAGCCCTTCGACGGGCACGACGTGCAGGGGCCCGCGCGCCTGGCCGCGGAAGTGGACATCCCGATCACCGGCGGCGAGCTCGGCAAAAGCACTTACGAATTTCTAGACTTCCTGATCCACAAGACCTATGACATCGTGCAGCCGGATGCCCGCATTTGCGGCGGCATCCTGCGCGCGCGGAAGATCTCCATCCTGGCGGAGACCTTCGGTGTGCCCTGCGTGCAGCACGGCACGTCGTCGCTCTCGCTGGCGGGCTGGATCCAGTCCGGGTGCGCCATGCGGAACTGCGACTGGCAGGAAATTATCGGCGGCCCCAATCTCCCCGAAGAACAATGGGCGCCCGCCCGCAAACTGGTGCGCACGCCGGACGTGTTCCGCGTGGAGAACGGGTATATCCTGCTTCCGGACCTGCCCGGCCTCGGCCTGGACGTGAACGAAGATGCCATCAAGGAGTACCGCATCAATGCTTAAGCTTAGCCGTCGCGAAATCCTTCTCGGCTCGGGCGCATTCGCTACCCTGAAGGCGCTCCACGCCGCGGTAAAGCCGGTCCGCATCACCGATATCGAGCTGTTCCGGGTGGAGATTCCCGTCACCGAGGCCGAGGATAAAGCCGGTGTGGAGCACCGTTTTTCGGTGGCCCGGGTGAAAACGGACGCGGGCATCTCTGGATATACCTTCGCCGGCCCGGGACCGAACGCGCTGCCGCAGCTCAAGAGCTTGCTGGTGGGCAAGGACCTGTTCAGCGTGGACGCCATGCTGCGCGACGGCCTGGTGCACTATGGCAGCATCGAGCACGCCATCTGGGATGCCATCGGCAAGGTTGCGGGCCAGCCCGCCTACAAACTGCTGGGCTCCCCGCGCGACCGCATCCGGGCCTATCTGACCTGCGTATGGCTGGGGCCGGCGGACCAGTCGCACGTGCCGCCCAAAGACCAGGTGGCGCAGGCGGTGCGAATCAAGAAGGCCGGTTTCAAGGGCATGAAGATGCGGATCTGGCGGCCGGACCCGATGGAGGATGTGGCGGTGTGCGGCCAGATTCTGGAAGCCGTGGGCAAGGATTTCAGCCTGATGGTGGACCGCACCGCGGAGATGCCCGTCAGCATGGCGGGGCAGAAGGTCTGGGATTTCGATACCGCCCTCAAGGTGGCCCGCGTGCTGCAGGAAAAGGGCGTCTACTGGCTGGAAGAGCCCTTTTACCGCAAAGATTACGATTCGCCCGCCAAACTGGCCCAGATGGTGGATATCCCCATCACCGGCGGCGAGGGCTTCAGGACCATCGAAC
>JAMCRM010000191.1:1592-3678 GCA_023380575.1 Acidobacteriota bacterium
GGGGTATCGGCGGCATCCTGACGGCGCGGAAGGTGGCCATTCTGGCGGAATCTTTCCACGTGCCGGCCATCCCCCACGGCTACATCAGCCTGCCGCTGGCCGGCTGGTTCCAGACCACCCTGGCGATGGGCTCCCCATGGCAGGAGGTCACCATGGTGCGGCCTCCGCTGCTGCCCGAAGAGCAGTGGGCGCCCGGCATGAAGCTGCTGAAGAGCAAGCAGATGTTCACGTTTGAAAACGGCGACATCGTGGCGCCGCCCTATCCCGGCCTCGGCCTGGATATCGACGAAGACGCGGTAGAAAAATACCGCGTCAGAAAATAACAAACCAATGAAAAAATACGCATTTGCGGTCTTCGCCCTGGCTTTGGCGCTGGCATCCGCACCTCTCTACGCGCAACAAGGCGCGACACTGTATTCCTCCAATAATGGCGTTTCCTGGCCCGCCACGGACGGCCTGGGAAGGGTCTTGCCCAGCCCCGCCGAAGTGGGCGCCCCCAAGCCCAACCGTTTCGTGGGCATTTTCTATTTCCTGTGGCTGGGACAACACGACCGCACCGAAGACGGGCCCTACGTGGTGACGGACATCCTGCGCAAGTTTCCGGACGCCCTGCACAATTCCGCCACGCCGCCATGGGGACCGCAGAGCAGCCCGCATTTCTGGGGCGAGCCGCTCTACGGCTTCTATCTCAACTCGGATCCGTGGATACTGCGGCGCCACGCCCACCTGCTCTCAGACGCGGGCATCGATACCCTGATCTTCGACACCACCAATCGCGCCACCTACCACCAGGTCTATCTGCAACTGGCAAAGGTTTTCCAGCAGATGCGCGAAGAAGGCGAGCGCACGCCGCAGATGGTATTCATGGTGAACACGGAGGCCGGCGAAACGGCCCAGGATCTCTATGAGGACCTGTACAAGCCGGGACTCTACAAGGATCTGTGGTTCATGTGGAACGGCAAACCGCTGCTGATCTGCGATCCGGAAAAGGCCAGCCCCGAGGTGAAAGCATTCTTCACCCTGCGCCGCGCCCACTGGCCGTTCAACCTGGTGAACACGCAGAACGCCTGGCATTGGGAATCGGCCTATCCGCAGGTGTACGGTTTTACGGACGACCCCAACAAGCCCGAACAGGTCAACGTGGCGGTGGCCCAAAACCTGAACGTGGCCGAAGGCAAGGTCACCAACATGAGCAGCGGCAACGCGCGCGGGCGCAGCTTTCATGATGGCAAGGAGGATACCTCTCCGGGTGCGGTCAATCACGGCTACAACTTCCAGGAGCAATGGAAGCGGGCCCTGGAACTGGCGCCGCCCTTTGTGATGGTGACCGGCTGGAACGAGTGGATCGCCGGCCGTTTCACGCGCGGCAAGGAAGTCGTCTTCGTGGATCAGTTCAGCCAGGAATACAGCCGCGACATCGAACCCATGAAAGGCGGCCACAACGACAATTACTACTACCAACTGGTGGCCAACGTGCGGCGCTTCAAAGGCATGGAGGGCCAGCGTAAGGCGGCGGGCGCCAAAACCATCGATCTCAAGGGCGGCTTCGCCCAGTGGCGCGACGTGGGCCCCGAGTATTGGGACCACATCGGCGAGACCATCCCGCGCGACTATGACGGCGTGGCCAAAACGCATTACATCAATCGCACCGGCAGGAATGACTTCGACCTGGCGAAGGTGACCCGGGACGCCGAAAACGTCTATTTCTACGTGCGCACGCATGAGCCCATCACTCCGCGCACCGGCGACAACTGGATGACGCTGCTCATCGACGCGGACGCCAATGCCAAGACCGGCTGGCAGGGCTACGACTACCTGGTGAACGGCGGCGTGCTGGAGAAGAACGCCGGCGGCTGGAACTGGACCAAAGCGGGCCAGGTTATCTACAACGTGAAAGGCAACGAAATGCAGCTCGCCATTCCGCGCACGGCGCTGGGCCTGCCCACCGGCAGAAACGCCGCCGTCCAGTTTGACTTCAAGTGGACGGATAACCTCCAGAAGCCCGGAGATATCATGGACTTCTATCTCAGCGGCGACGTGGCTCCGGACGGCCGCTTCAATTACCGGTACACGACTAAGTAGGACG
>JAMCRM010000192.1:0-5687 GCA_023380575.1 Acidobacteriota bacterium
ATTCGGCCTTGCGCCAGCGTGCGCCGGGGATGGGATCGTCGCCGCCCTGGCAATGGAGCAGGCAGCGCCGGCAGTCTTCGCAGCCGCCGCCGGGTTTTTCCAGCCCCAGCAGGCTCCAGCGCGAAGCCGCCCCGAGCAGGGCGCCCAGGGGGCAGAGAGCGCGGCACCAGAAACGCGTGGTAACAACGTTCACCGCCAGGATCGCCGCGAGTAGTGCGGCCAGCACGAACCCTTGTGAGAGGTGCGGCGGATGGAGTGCCAGCGCGCCGGCGCCCTTGGCCAAAAGCGCGAATGGATCCATCAGTCCGGCCAGTGCGGAGCCCGCTGCCGCAGCCGCTACGAGGGCCAGCAGCAGCCCGTATTTGAGCCTCTGCCAGGGTTGGTAGCGGTTTCCCTCCAGCCTCTTGCGTCCTCGCGCGCCGAAATGGCTGAGCAGGTGATGCAGGGTTCCCAGCGGGCAGATCCAGCCGCAGAAGAAGCGGCCGAAGAAGAAAGTAGGGATGAGCAGCAGCAGGCTCCACAGGAGCCCCCGCGCGAGGGTTCGCGCCGCCAGCCCGTTCGATACCGCCGCCAGCGGATCCGCCGTGAAGAAGGGATTCGCCGTCTGCCGGAACAGCCACCAGCAGAACAACATGAGAAACGCGGCTTGTGAGGCGCGGCGCCAGCGCATGGCGCTAAACCTGGTGTACCAGGTCCTCCAGGGGCCGCCGCGGGCTAAGTCCGGGTTCTTCCGCGGCATAGCCGAGCGGCAAAATGGCCACGGGCTGGAGCCCTTCCGCGAGGCCAAGCACCCGCCGTACCGCAGCCTCGTCGAACGACCCCACCCATACCGTGGCCAGACCCAGCGCGGTGGCGGCGAGCACCGCGAAGGCGCAGGCGATGGTAGCGTCCTGAACGGAGTAGAGCCGGATGCCCCGTTCGCCAAACCGTTCCACCGCGCGCGCCGGGTGAGCGCAAAACACCAGTGACACTGGCGCCTGCTTGATAAAGTCCTTGCGGCGCGCCGCGCATGCCAGCGCCGCGCGATCTTCGGCTCGCGCTGTTACGTAGATCTCGTATGACTGGAGATTACCTGCCGAGGGCGCCCGGTTCGCCGCGTCCAGTACCGCCTTCAGCTTATCGGGTTCCACTGGACACCCGTTGTATGCGCGGACCGACCTCCGCGTGCGTAGCACTTCGAAAAAGTCCATTTCCGTATTGCCGGAGCAGTATCAATGCCCGGCTGATCTCAGTAAATCACACGTCGCGGTGCGATTCGAGTTGGGGGGATCCGGAGCGCCTGAAGCTTTTCCGAAGCGAGCACGTTGCGGGAGCGCGATGCTCCCCGCTTATCAGCGCTTGCGCGCCGGCGCCTTCTTCGCCGCGGACTTCTTCGCGGCAGCCTTCTTTACCGGGGCTTTCTTCGCCACCGGCGCCTTCTTTGCGGCCGCTTTCTTCGTGGGGGCCTTCTTCATGGCCACTTTCTTCGCGGGCGCCTTCTTTACCACGGGCTTCACCTCGGCGCTCTTGCCGGCCTTCTTTACCTTAGCTTGAGCTGAACTCGTACGTTTGCTTCCACTCTTCTTAGCAGGCATGAGTTCCTCCTTCTATTCACTATAACTTGCGAATTGGCAATTCGCTTGCAATCTTACTATTATCGGAGCGGGTGTTTTGCTGTTGTGGCCCGTCAGTCGCCGTCCGAAGGAGAAGGGCGTCAGGGCGGCGTTCCGAGTCTGCCGAGGCGGCAGCGCGGCTTGAGCGGTGCGGGGTTTTCGCCCTTTCCCCTGCTCTGCGGTTCCTCCGGGGATGTCAAAGCATCCGCCAGAACAGCCCGGGGGTCCGACGCCGGCAGCGGGCCGCGCACAGCCGCGCGCCTTCCTTTTCAAGGCCCGTTTCACACCTGCGCCGCGCTAAAATAGTAGTTGCGGATCTCCCCTCCGACAAGAGACCTCTCGATATGATTGACGCCATTCTGGCAAAAGTTTTCGGTACCAAGAACGAGCGCGAAATCAAGGCCATGCAGCCGATGATCGCCGCTATCAACGACCTCGAGCCGCAGCTCGAGAAGCTCTCCGATATCGACCTCGCCGCAAGAACCATCGAATTCCGCGAGAAGCTGGCGCAGGGCGCCGCGCTGGACGATCTGCTCATCGAAGCCTTCGCGGTTGTTCGCGAAGCGGGCCGCCGCGTCCTGCGCATGCGTCATTTCGACGTGCAGTTGATCGGCGGTATCGTGCTCCACCGGGGCAGGATCGCCGAGATGAAGACCGGGGAAGGCAAGACCCTGGTCGCCACCCTCCCCAGTTATCTGAACGCTCTCGAAGGCAAGGGCGTACACGTGGTCACGGTCAATGACTACCTGGCCCGGCGCGACGCCGAATGGATGGGCAAGATCTACAAGTTCCTCGGCATGACGGTGGGTAATATCGTCCACGATCTCGACGACGACGAGCGCCAGCAGAACTACGCCTGCGACATCACCTACGGCACCAACAACGAATTCGGCTTCGATTACCTGCGGGACAACATGAAATTCCGCCTGGAGGATTGCACCCAGCGCGGCCATCATTTCGCCATCGTGGACGAGGTGGACTCGATTCTGATCGACGAAGCCCGCACTCCCCTCATCATCTCCGGCCCGAGCGAAGAGTCCACGGACAAGTACTACAAGGTGAACCAGATCATCCCCAGGCTGGTGCGCGGCGAGGTGATCGAGGGCAAGGAGCCGGGCGAAAAGTACATGACCGGCGACTTCACCGTGGAAGAGAAGCACCGCACCGTCGCCCTCACCGAAGAGGGCGTGGCCAAGGTGGAGCGTTTGCTCAAGATTCCTAACCTTTACGACCCGGCCAACATCGAGTTCAATCACCACGTGCAGCAGGCCCTCAAAGCTCACGTGCTGTTCCTGCGCGACCGCGACTACGTGGTCAAGGATGGCGAAGTGATTATCGTGGACGAGTTCACCGGCCGCCTGATGCCGGGGCGCCGCTGGAGCGACGGTCTGCACCAGGCCGTGGAGGCGAAGGAAGGCGTCAAAGTGGAGCGCGAGAACCAGACCCTGGCCACCATCACCTTCCAGAACTACTTCCGCATGTACAAGAAGCTGGCCGGCATGACCGGCACGGCGGAAACCGAGGCGGCTGAGTTTCAGAAAATCTATAACCTCGATGTTGCCGTTATACCCACTAACCGCACGCTCATTCGCATCGAGTACCCCGATATCGTCTACCGCACCGAGGAAGAGAAGTTTCGCAACGCCGCCAAGGAAATCAAAACCCTCAACGAAAAGGGGCAGCCCGTGCTGGTGGGCACCATCTCGGTGGAAAAGAGCGAACGCCTCTCCGGCATCCTCAAGCGCATGGGCGTCAGGCACGAAGTGCTGAACGCCAAGAACCACGAGCGCGAGGCCAGCATCGTCGCCCAGGCCGGGCGCAAGGGCGCGGTCACGGTGTCCACCAACATGGCCGGCCGCGGCACCGATATTCTGCTCGGCGGCAATCCCGAGGCCATGGCCAGGGACGCCGCACGCAAGCAGAATAAGGACCCCGACCTGATGCCGCGCGACGAGTGGGACGAACTGCTGGCGAAGTACAAGGCCCAGACCGACCGCGAACACGATGAGGTCACGCAGCTCGGCGGGCTCCACATTCTGGCTACGGAACGCCACGAATCCCGCCGCATCGACAACCAGCTTCGCGGCCGCGCCGGCCGCCAGGGCGATCCCGGCAGCTCCCGTTTCTACCTCTCGCTCCAGGACGACCTGCTCCGCATCTTCGGCGGGGAGCGCATGCAAAACCTCATGCTGCGGCTCGGCATGGAGGAAGACGTCCCCATCGAGAGCAAGCTCATTACGAGGCGCATTGCGGCGGCCCAGAAGGCCGTCGAAGCGCAGAATTTCGAGGCCCGCAAGCACATCCTCGAATACGACGACGCCATGAACAAGCAGCGGCAGGCCGTTTACGGCATGCGCCGCCAGTTGCTCGAGGGCAGCGACCAGAAAGAGCGCGTGCTCGAAATGGTGCGCGGCATGATCGAGGCCTTTATCGATGCGCGCTGCCCCGAAAATGCGCATCCGGACACCTGGGACTTCGCCGCGCTGCGCACGGACATTCTCTCGCAGTTCGGTTACAGGGTGGATACCACCGGCTTCCCCAACATGAACCGGCAGGAGATGGAGGACTTCGTCTTTGAGAGCCTGTCCCACAAGTACCAGGAAAAGGAAGACCTGGTAGGCGCTGACCGCATGCGCGAGGCCGAGCGCTGGGTCATGCTGCAGGTAATCGACGACCAGTGGAAAGATCACCTGCTCTCCATGGACCATCTAAAGGAGGGCATCGGCCTGCGGGGCTACGGCCAAAAAGATCCGCTGATCGAGTACAAGAAAGAGTCCTTCGTACTCTTCCAGGACATGATGGACCGCATTGAAGATGAAAGCGTGCGGTATCTGTTCTTCCTCCAGGTGGCGGGCAACGAACCCGTCATGCCATTCCCCGAAGAAGAGGAGGAAGAGGAGGACGACGAGGAAGAGCGCACCCGGCAAGCCGCCGCCGAGGAAGAAGCCAGGCGCGCCGCGCAATCCCAGATCCTGGATTTCACCCGCAATATCCAACGCAAGAAGGAGAAGGAACTCGCCGAGTTGCAACTCGTGGGCGGGGACGGCTCCGCCACGGGGCGGAAACCGGTCCTCAAGGGCGATAAGGTCGGCCGCAACGATCCCTGTCCTTGCGGCAGTGGAAAGAAATATAAGAAGTGCCACGGAGCATAAGTACGCCATGCGTTTTGTGATCGTTCTCCTGCTGCCTCTGGCGGCTTGGGCGCAAATCTGGCCGGAGACTTTCGGTCCTTACAAGCGTGTTGGCGCGGAGCCCGCCTTCATTGCCGACCGGCCGCTCTGGAACGAGTACGGCCTCCAGGCATCCGAAACCGCCCGTTACGAGGCGGACGGCAAATCGTTCAAGACCACGGCGTGGCGCCTCCAGGATTCCACCGCCGCCATGGCGGCCTTCGAATGGCAGCGCCCCGCGGACGCCAAACCCTCCCAGGTTGCGAAGATCTCCGCTGATACCAAAGACGGCTTGCTGCTGGTGCACGGCAATTACCTGCTTTCCATCCAGGGCTACCAGCCGAAAGCCGGGGAGATCGTGCCGGTGGTGGAAGCGCTGCCGCGCGTGGAAAATGCGCCGCTCCCCACCCTGCGGGATTATCTGCCCGCGAAGGACCTGGTTCCCAACTCGGAGCGCTATGTCACCGGGCCGGTGGGGCTGGAGCGTTTCTTCCCGGGTGTGCCGCCGTCCGTGGCCGGTTTCCGTTTCGGCGCTGAAGCTCAATTGGGCGTCTTCCACGGACCGGCCGGCGATATGAAACTGGCCATCTTCGACTATCTGACCCCGCAGATTGCCATGGAGCAGTACGAGGGCTTCAGTAAACTTCCGGGCGCCATGGCCAAGCGTAGCGGTCCCCTGATCGCGGTGGTGCTCTCACCGCCGAACCCGGATGCCGCCGAACGCCTGCTGGCGGATGTCCGCTATCAGGCGGCGGTTACCCTCAGCGAGCGGGTCCCCACGCGGAAGGACAATATCGGTGATCTGGTCATCAACGCTTTCGAGTTGATCGGGGTACTGCTGGTGTTTGCGGCCGTCAGCGGCATTGCCTTTGGTGGATTGCGGGTGCTGGTTCGCCGCGGTCCCAAAGGCCAGGAAGGCGACCCC
>JAMCRM010000192.1:5697-7415 GCA_023380575.1 Acidobacteriota bacterium
CCACGCGGATCTGGGCGATTTCCTGCTGCACCTTCAGGATCGGTAAGCGGAAGCTTCGCAGCCCCGTGCTACTATGGGATTTGCCAGGTTCCGGGCTCCGTGCGACGGGCGGCTGCAAACCCCGCCAGGTCCGGAAGGAAGCAACGGTAGCGGTGCGGTTCGTGCGCCGCGGATTACCCGGGGCCTGGCTTGAACCCTCCGCATGTACCAGGTTATAGCCCGGAAATACCGGCCCCAATCGTTCCGTGAGGTCGTCAACCAGGAGCACGTCAAGACGACCCTGGAACACGCCATCGCGCAGAGCCGCATCGCGCACGGCTACATCTTTTCCGGCCAGCGCGGTACCGGCAAGACCACCGTGGCCCGCATCCTGGCCCGCTGCCTCAATTGCGTGAACGGCCCTACAGCGGAGCCCTGCGGCGAGTGCGCCAGTTGCCGCGAAATCTCTGCCGGCGGCACCGTAGACGTGATCGAAATCGACGCGGCCTCCAATCGAGGCATCAACGAGATGCGCGAACTGCGCGAAAACGTGCGTTATCAGCCCGCGCGCGACCGATACAAGGTTTTTATCATCGACGAAGCCCACCAGATTACTAACGAAGCCTTCAACGCGTTGCTGAAGACTATCGAGGAGCCTCCGCCATGGGTGGTCTTCGTCCTGTGCACTACCGAGGCGCACAAGATTCCGGCCACCATCGCCTCGCGCTGCCAGCATTTCAGCTTCCGCTCGGTGGATTTCGACGACCTGGTGGCCCGCATGGACTGGATCTGCCAGCAGGAGGGCATTGAAACCGAGCCCGACGCTTTGGCCGTGCTGGCCCAAGCGGGGGAAGGCAGCGTGCGCGATTCGCTCTCCGCGCTGGACCAGGCCATCGCCTGCTGTGGAGGCAAACTGACCGCGGCCGAGGTCCGGGCGCTGCTGGGCGCCTTCTCGCTGGACGCCCTGAACGAAGTGACCCAGGCGCTTATCGACTCGAACTCCGGCCGCATGCTGGAGGTGGTGGACGAACTCGAGCGCAACGGCCATAACCTGCAGCACTTCAGCCGCGAACTTTCCCGTTACTTCCGGAACCTGCTGGTATCCCGCATCGCGGGAGCGGAAACCCGGCTCATCGCAGCGTCACCGGCCGAGCGCGCCAAAATGGTGGCCATCGCCGCCAACTTCTCCGAAGAAGACCTGACTCGTTACCTGCAACTCAGCCTGGACCTGTTCCGCGACCTCCAGTTCTCTCTGCAGCCCCGTTTTCATCTGGAAATAGGTCTCGTGCGCCTGGTGCAGGCAGGCAAGCTGATGTCCATAGAAGAGGCCCTGGCTGGTCTCCCGGCAACTGTCCCTGCCGCACCGCCTCCCCGTCCCGTGCCGCCCAAGACCGGTCCCTCCCCTTTCCAGCAGGACAGAGCCCGGAAGGCAGCCCAACCGGCCCCCGACCAGCCTCCGGTCCCTGAGCGCCCGGTAGTAGCCGCGAGCACCGATTGGCGGCCCCGCATCCACGCCCCCCTGGCGGAACTCGGCATGCCTTTCACTGCCGACGCTGTCGAGCATTCGCTCATCGTGGAGGCCAATGGAGAGTTGCAGTTCACCACGCCGGCGGACTTCGCGCTGGCCATGAGCCCGGAGGATATCAACAAGGCTCTGCGGCACATCGGCGGGCGTCCCATGCGCATCAAGGTGGCCACCGGCGAAACGGGTATACAGGCCGCGCCTCCGAAGGAACACG
>JAMCRM010000193.1 GCA_023380575.1 Acidobacteriota bacterium
CGGCTTAGAGTCCGAACCAGTCCTGAATCTCGCGTTCCTGCCAGTTCAGGGCCGGAAGATCGGCGGCAAGGGAAGGGAAGCGCGGCTCCGCCGCCGGGATCGGCACCTGCAAAACCAGGTAGCAGGGATCGCCCGGGCACTCGAAGACGTAGTAGTTATAAAAGACGCCTTCCGGCGCCGTGCGGTCCTCGGCGAACACCGTCACCACCCTGGCGCTGAACTGCCTGCGGAGATAATCGGTAACGTCCCGCACGTCCACACCTTCCAGCCGTATGCAGATCTGTTCCCTGGATTCGGAGGAAACCTGGTAGACACGGCCGCCGAACCGGCTCTGGAGATCTTCACATAAAAGCGACATATCAGCTTCCGCTCACCACTTTGGCCGCGCCGCGAACCAGTTCGAACAGCGGAGCGGGCAGCCAGAAGGCAATGACGACCAGGATGCCCGCCAGCGCAAGCACGGAACCGTCGCGCCAGGGGTGCCACCGCGCCACTGGTCCATCCGTGGCCGGACCCAGTACCAGACTGCCGACATGCAGCAGCGCGCCGGCGAACACTCCCGTTCCGAACAGAACGAACAGTGCGCCTGCCCAATAGTGGGCGCCGGTGAAAGCGGCCCGCAGAATGATAAATTCGCTTTGAAACAGGCTGAACGGCGGCATCCCGATGATCGCCAGGATGGCCATGAGGAAGACCGTGCCCGTCAGCGGCATCGAGCGGATCACGCCGCCCTTGATCTTATGGAACAGGTCCGTGCGGAAGTGCTGGTAGACGTTGCCCGCGCACAGGAACAGCAGCGACTTGGCGATGGTATGAAAAATCATGTGCAGCATCAATCCCAGGGCCGCCAGCGCGCCGCCGATTCCCAGAGCGGTAACCATGATGCCGGCGTGATCGATGGTGTGATAAGCCAGCAGGCGGCGGAAGTTTCTCTGCACAAGAACGAACGGGACCGAAATCCCCATCGACAACAGGCCGAACAGGAGCAGAAGGTGGCCGGGGTATTCCGTGCCCATGCATCGCGCGGTCAGAATATAGAAGCGCACCAGTCCGTACAGCGCGCAATTCAGCATCGCGGTGGAAAGGATCGCGGCCGAGGGCACCGGCGATTCGCTGTAGACGTCGGGTTTCCAGGTATGCATCGGCGCCAGGCCGGCCTTGGTACCGTAGCCGAGCAGCACCAGTATGAAGGCCAGCCGCATGGTGCTCTTGTCCAGTTGCGCGGCACGGCCGGCGAGCACGGACCAGTTCAGTCCCGAAAGCGTATCGGCGCCAGAGAGTTGGTGCCCGGAATAGTAAGTCACGATGGTGCCGAACAACGCCATGGTCAGGCCCACGCCGCCGATCATCGCGTATTTCCAGGCCGCTTCGAGCGAGGTATTCTTCCCGTAAAAGGTCACCAGGAAGACGGAAGCCAGGGTAGTGGCCTCGATCGCCACCCACATCACCCCGAGGTTGTTCGCCACAGCCACCAGCAGCATGGCGGATACAAACAGCGGCGTCAGCGAATAGTATTTGCGGAGCTTGGATGCGGTTTCGTCCTCTTCGAAGACGCCGCTTTTCTCGTCGTGGCGCAGATAGCCCACCGCGTAGAAAGAACACAGCAGGGCGACCGATGCCGTCAACAAAGCCACCAGCGCGCTCAGATGGTCGGCGTAAAAGAAGCCGTCCCAGAGGGAAATCGCGCCCGAGTGCAAGACCTGGGCGGCCAGGACGAGGGCCAACACGAACGTGGCCGAGAAACCGGCGAGGTTGACGGCTTCCATTTTCGCGCGCGTCCGGACCACGGCGGACAGGACGCCGGCGAAGAGGGGAACCAGTAGCAGCGCGGCAAGAATCATCCTCGCAGTCTCCGCATTTTGCTTACATCCAGGGAATCGAAATTCTCGCGGATGCGGTAGACCAGGATGCCGAGGACCATCACCGCCACCAGAACATCGAAGAAAACACCAAGTTCGACAAGAAGGGGCATTCCGTAAGTTAGGGAAATCGCGGCCAGAAACAAGCCGTTCTCAAGCGACAGGAGCGCCAGCACCTGCGTCAGCGCCTTGCGCCGGTTCAGCATGGTGAAGAAGCCGATCAGGAAAAGCGAAATCGCCACCGCCAGGGTGTTGTGGCCCAAGGTCGGGGCGCCCGCTTCGTCAGGCCGGGCGAGCCCTTCGGCAACGATATAGGCGACCAGGGTAAGGCCGCCGCAGATCACCACCGAGAGCGGCACGTTGACAAACGGTTCAATATCCTGCCGCATTTCGAGCTGCGAAACCAGGCGCTCCAATAGAATCGGCACCAGAACCACCTTCACCAGGAACATCAATGCGGCGGCGAGATAGATGTGGGGCGCGCCGTTAAACCACGCGATCAGCGCGGCGATGGCGGCCAGCAGGAACGATTGCGCGGCGAAGATCCGGATGTTGGTCACCAGCCATCTCTGGCCCACCATGGCGATCTGCAGCACGAGCACCAGTGCCGCCATCAAGGTGACCATCTTGTCGCCGAATTGTGGATCTTGAAAAATCTGCATGTTCAGAAAAGGAAAGTGGACACGAGGGCCAGCGCCGCCAGCGTGAACGCCACGGCCAGCAGTTCGGGGACGCGGAACAGGCGCATCTTGGCATTGGTGGTCTCCAGCAGCACGATCCCGCAACTCAACACGAGCAGCTTCATCAGCAGATAACCCAGACCCGTGAGCGCGCCGGCGAATGACCAGCCGGGCTGTAGGCCGAAAGGCCAGAACACGTTAATCAGCAACGTCATCAAAACGAGTTGCTTAATGGATGCGCCCCATTCGAGGAGTGCCAGGTACGGGCCGGAGTACTCCAGGATCATGGCCTCGTGGATCATCGTCAGTTCGAGGTGGGTGGCGGGATTGTCCACCGGGATTCGCCCGGTCTCGGCGATCAGGACAAGGAACATCGCGGCAAACGCGAGCACCTGGGCCGGCGCGAGAAACCGCCAGTTCTGGACGATGGCGGCCCTTGCCACTTCGGTGAGGCTCGTGGAACTGGCGCCGATGGCCACGGTGAAGACGGCCAGCATCATGGCCGGTTCCGCCAGAGCGGAGATGGTCATTTCGCGGCTGCTGCCGAGTCCGCCGAAGGAACTGCCGGTATCGAGCCCGCCCAGCGCAAGAAAGAAGCGGCCCAGGCCGAGAAGGTACACCACCGCGAGCACTCCGCCGAAGAGGCCGAGCGGCGCCTCCGCCGCGATCATCGGTACCATCAGCCCCGCGATGGCGGTGCTGGCGAACACGACGAACGGGGTGGCCGGGAAAATCCAGGAGGCGGTATCCGGAACGACCATTCCTTTCCGCAGCAACTTATAAAGGTCGCGATAGGGCTGGAGAACGCCGGGACCGCGGCGGGTCTGCAGGCGCGCCTTGAGGGTTTTTATGACACCGCTCACCAGCGGAGCAAGGGCGAGCAGCAGCAGAAGCTGCAGTAAGGTCTCGAAAACGATCATCCGCGGACTCCGAACAGCAGCAGGAGAATGAGGGTGACGAAGATATAGGCGAGGTAGGCGTGAATGCTACCCGCCTGAATGGCGCGCATACGGCCCGCGATCCCCAGAATCCAGTCCTTCAGCGGGTCATAGAAATGTTTTTCGAAGGCGGGTTCGATTTCGCTCTCGAAGCGGATCGCCGTCGGGTAGTACGGGGAGACGTCGTAGTCGGCTTGAATTTCGCGGCGCGGCCGGTAAAGAGCAGAGAAAATCATGCGCAAGGGTTTCGAGAACGCGGTGGCCGTGTATTCGTTTTCGGCGGTGAGGCCCGGGAGACCGCAATCCCACGTGGGGCCGATGGCGATACGGCTCCGGCGTCCCCGCAAAAGCCAGAACAGGAGCGGCGCCGCGCAGAGCGTCATCAACAGAATGGCGATACCGGCCGTGGAAACCGCGCCGCTGCGGGAAGTGCCCGCCGAGAGCGCAAAGCCATTGGCGGCCATCAGGGTCCAACTCATCCGGACACCGAGGGCCTGTTGCGTGATGGAATCGAACATGGGCAGGCACCAGCTTGCGCCGAGTCCCAAAACGAAGCACGCCGCGGCCAGGATGCCCATGCCGAACCGCATCGAGGGGTCCGCCTCCTGTGCCTTGGCCGCACCCTCACTGCGTGGGAGCCCCAAAAAGGGAATACCGAACGCCTTGACGAAACAGGCCGCGGCCAGCGCCGCCGTCAATGCCAGCAGCGCCCCGGCGACCGGAAACATCACGCGCGTGAGGCTCTGGGTGGTCCCGAAGCCCGCCAGTAACGCCTGGTACGTGAGCCATTCGCTGACGAAGCCGTTCAGAGGCGGCAGTCCGGAAATAGCCACCGCGCCCACCAGGAAACACATCGAGGTCACCGGCATGCGGCGAATCAACCCGCCCATCTCTTCCATGTTGCGTGTGCGCGCGGATTGCAGCACGGAACCGGCGCCGAGAAACAGCAGGCACTTGAAAATCGCGTGGTTGAGCGTATGGTAAAGGCCGGCGATCAAAGCGATGGCGGCGAGGCTCGCATAGCCCAAGGCGCGGAACATCAAAGCCGCGCCGAAGCCCATCAGAATGATGCCGATGTTCTCAATACTGTGATAGGCAAGTAGCCGCTTCAGGTCGTGTTCCATCAGGGCGTATAGAACGCCGAGAAGCGCCGAAATCACGCCCACCGCCAGCACCAGCGTGCCCGCCCACAGCGGCGGAGTTCCGAAGAAATCGAAGAAGACCCGGGCCATGCCGTAGATTCCGGTCTTGATCACGATTCCCGACATCACGGCGGAGATGTTGCTGGGCGCCACCGGATGCGCCGCGGGCAGCCAGATGTGCAGGGGAATGATGCCCGCTTTCACACCGAAGCCGAGAAAGAACAGGAGAAACACGGTGCCTTGTTCCCAGGGCGGCAATGTGGATGCGAGGAGATGGAAGTGGGAGAAGTCCAGGGTGCCTGCCGCGGAGGCCAGAAGGAGAAACGCGATCAACAGCAGTCCGGTGCCCGCATGGGACATGATCAGAAAGAGCGTGCCGGCTTTGCGGGTCTTTTCCTTTTCATGCTCGAAAGTAATGAGGCAATAAGCTGATAGCGCCATCACCTCCCAGGCGACGAGAAAAAAGAACACGTTGGCGGCCGTGAACACGAGCGTGAGGCTGAGGAGCAGGATGTTGTAAAAGAAGCCGAGGATACCCATTTTCCGGGCTTCCATGTGCCGCAGGTACCCAAACGAGTAGACGGATACGGCAATGGCGAGGATGGCGAGCGCCAGGTTGAAATACGCGGAGAGGGCGTCCAGGCGCACGGTCCAGGCGAACACCGGGATTCCGCACGGCAGGTTCCAGGTTTCCGAGGCGCCCCGAGCGATTGCAATCGCCGAGGCTACCAGTTCCAGCAAGGCGCCCAGCAATGCCATGCCGAACGCCAGAATGCGCGCCATCGCGGCCCGCCGTGAACCGGCCAGGCTCGCCAGAGCGCCTATGAGCCACGCAATTAAGCCGGCGGCAAAGAGCGCGCTCACCGCGCCCGTTCCTCGGCATCGATCTCGCCCAGCATCTCCACCGCATCCGTGAGGTTCGCCTGACAATAGCGGCGCATCATATCCAGAACCTCTACAAGAACGGGATTCTTCAGCGAGTAAAAAACTTGGTTGCCTTCTTTCCGGTTCAACACGATTTGCCTGCTGCGCAAAGTAGCGAGATGCTGCGAAAGGTTCGCCTGTTCGATGGCGAGGCGCTCCTGTATGGCGCCGGCGGACATCTCTCCATCCCGCAGAATTTCGATGATGGCGATGCGGGTCGGATGGGCGAGCGCTTGAAAGATGCTTGCCTTATACGACCGCAGCATGCTTTGCATGAAATATTAGAATATTCGACTTCTCGAATTTTCGCAACTAGTCTTGCCGTTACATTTGCGGTTCTACTTACGTACAATTAAATACAAATGTCCAGTTCTACTCGAAGGGAATTCGGCAAAACGGTCCTGGGGGGCGCCGCAGCCCTCGCCGGGAGCAGTTCGGCGATGGGCCGAGGGGGCAAGGAGCGCCCCAACATCATTTTCCTGCTCACTGATGACCAGCGCTGGGATCAGTTGAGCTGTATGGGGCACCCGGTTCTGCGGACGCCCAATATGGATCGCATCGCGCGCGAAGGCGTGATGTTCCGCAACATGTTCGTCACCACTTCGTTATGCAGCCCGTCGCGCGCCTCGCTCCTGACCGGGCGCTACGTGCACGCGCACGGAGTCAAGGACAACAAGACCGACATCGCCGAAGCGGAGATGCGGCATTCATATCCCTATCTGCTGCGTCAGGCGGGCTACCAGACCGCCTATATCGGCAAGTTTCACATGGGCAACCATCCGCAGCCGCACGTTGGCTTCGATTACTGGGCCACGCTGCCGGGGCAGGGGCGTTATAACGATCCCGAGTTCAATATCAATGGTGAGACCAAGACGCTGAAAGGGTATTCCGGCAGCGTCAGCACCGACCTGGCCCTCGATTTTCTGAAGCGGCGCTCGGACAAACCGTTCTGCATGGCTTTGGGTTTCAAGGAGCCGCACGATCCGCGCACGCCGCCGGACCATCTGAAGAACCTGTATAGCGACGCCAAGGTGGA
>JAMCRM010000194.1 GCA_023380575.1 Acidobacteriota bacterium
CCGTGGGCATGCCCATTTCCACGGCCAGCACGTTGGCGGTTCCGGCCGGCAGTATCCCCAGGGGCACGGGCGTGTGCACCATACCGGATACCACCTCGTTGACGGTGCCGTCGCCTCCCGCCGCCAGAATCAACTCGGCTCCGCCGGCAATGGCGCGGCGCGCAATCTCCCCGGCGGTGCCCGGGCCGGTAGTGGGAGCCAGCGTGGTTTCGTGGCCGCTGCGCCGAAGAATCTCCTCCGCGCGCCGCAGTGCCAGTTGTCCTTTTCGATCCAGTTTGCCGGCCCGGGGGTTAAAGATGATTGCAGTTCTGCGCTGTGCGATATCCGGGATCCTCGATTCCTCGTTAAATTATAGTGGAGACAGATGACTAAGGACGTTGCGGTCGAGGCCGAAAGGCTCCGCGACCAACTGCGGCACCACGAGAATCAGTATTACATTCTGGACAACCCGGAAATCAGCGACGCGGAATACGACGAGCTGATGAGCCGTCTGCGGCGCCTGGAAGAGCAGCACCCCGAGTTGGCCACCCCGGATTCCCCTACCCGCCGGGTGGGCGGCAAACCCCGCGAAGGCTTCATCAAGGTGCCGCACCGCGTCCCCATGCTGAGCCTCGATAATGCCCTGAATGAAGGTGAGCTGCGGGATTTCGACCGGCGCGTACACGATCTTCTGGGCGGCGCGGACGTCATCTACGTGGCGGAACTGAAGCTGGACGGGCTGTCCATGGCCGCGCATTACCAGGACGGCATCTTCATTCAGGGGATCACGCGGGGCAACGGCGCCGTGGGCGAGGACGTCACCGAAAACGCGCGCACCATCCGGTCCCTGCCCCTGCGCGCAGACTCGCGCTTTCCCGCCTTCGAAGTGCGCGGAGAAACCGTCATGAACCGGCGCGCCTTCGAGCGGCTCAACGCCGAGCGCTTCGAAAACGGCCTTTCGCGCTTCGCCAACCCGCGCAACGCGGCGGCGGGGTCGCTGCGCGTTTTGGAGCCCTCCATCACCGCCTCCCGCCGCCTGGATTACTACGCTTACTACCTGCTGGTGGAGGGGCGGCCGGCCTTCGAGAGCCACTGGGAATCGCTGGAAGAGTTGGTCCGCATGGGCTTCAAGGTCAACAGGCACCGGCGGATCTGCGCGAAGATCGAAGAGGTGCTGGCCTTTTGCGCCGAGTGGGAGGCCAAGCGCGACGACCTGCATTACGAAATCGACGGGGTGGTGGTCAAGGTGGATTCCGTCCCGTTGCAGACGCGCCTGGGCTATACGGCCAAGGCTCCCCGCTGGGCCATCGCTTACAAATACCCGGCGCGGCAGGCGGTGACCACGGTGGAGGGCATCGGCGTCCAGGTGGGACGCACCGGCGCGCTGACGCCGGTAGCGCACCTCAAACCGGTGGAAGTGAGCGGTGTGACGGTTTCCCGCGCCACCCTGCACAACGAAGACGAGATCTCGCGGCTGGGCCTGCAGATCGGCGATAACGTGATCATCGAGCGCTCGGGCGACGTGATCCCCCGGGTGGTCCGGGTGCATTCCCAGGGCTCCTACCGGCACCCCTTCCGCATGCCCAAGCAGTGCCCCGTGTGCGGCGGCAAGGTGGTTCGGGAGGAAAGCGAAGCCGCCAGCCGTTGCATCAATACGAACTGCCCCGCGCGCCTGAAGGAGTCCATTCTGCACTTCGCCTCGCGCGGTGTGATGAATATCGACGGCATGGGCGAGGCGTTGGTGGACCAACTGGTGGACCGCGGGATGGTGCGCAACGTGGCCGATATCTACGACCTCACGCTGGCGCAGTTGACCGGACTGGAGCGCATGGGCAAGAAATCCGCCGGGAATTTGGTGCGCAACATCGAGCGCTCCCGCCAGGCACCGCTGCCCCGTGTGCTGAGCGCGCTGGGCATCCGCTTCGTGGGTGAGCGCACGGCGCAGTTCCTGGCCGAAGAGGCCGGCAGCCTGGACAAGATTGCCACGGCCGACTTGAATGCCCTCCAGCGGGCCGCAGAGGTGGGGCCGAAGGTAGCCGAAAGCATCTATCAGTTTTTTCGCGAGCCGCGCAACCAGGAACTCGTGGAACGGCTGCGCTCGGCGGGGTTACAGTTCGAGTACCAGGGCAAAAAAAAGGAGGGCGGTCCCCTGCGGGGGACGGTCTTTGTGCTTACCGGAACGCTCCCCACTCTGACGCGCGAGGATGCCCGACAGTTAATTGAGGGCAGCGGAGGTAAAGTGAGCGGCTCCGTGAGCCGGAAGACCACCTACGTGCTGGCCGGCGAAGAGGCCGGTTCCAAACTTGCCAAGGCCCGTGAGCTCGGCATCAAGATAATCAATGAGAAGCAGTTCCTCGAGATGATCAAGGCCGGCTGAGGTTCACCACGGTTTTGCGGTCCTTTTTTCCGTGTAAATGTCGGCGAGCATTGCGTCTGCCGCTCGGCATCTGTTATCATCAGGTGGCAGAGATCGGATCCTCCCCTTGAAGTGCCATAAATCCAACCAGACGGAGTTAAATTAATTACTGAATGAGCTTTACTGTTTTTCTAGGCAACCTTCCTACGTGGGTCACGGCCGATGACATCAAGGCTTGGCTCACGGCGGAAGATCTTGTCGCGGATTCTATCAAGGTAATTCGCAATCACGAAACCCAGGAATCGAAAGGGTTCGCTTTTGTCGAGGCGCCCACGGCCGACGAAATGCAGGCGATCATCCGCCGGTTCGACCGCGCCCCGCTCGAAGACCGTCTTTTGCGCGCCAATCCGGCCCAGCCCCCCAAGTCTAAGGATGCCAAGGGAGCCGGCCCGGCCACCGCAATCAATCGGCAGCAGCGGCCTGCTCGCAAGTCGAAGCGGGTTGCCAGGGAACAGCCGCGCAGCGCTTTCGCGGCGGAACTCGCCAAGGCCCTCTGAGCTTTGGCTGCCCGGATGCCACTACGGGCTGCACACCTGTGAACGGCAATCACACGAACGTTTTAATAACCTCTTTTTCTTCAGGCGTTTAGAACTGGCAGGCGGGTTGCTTCATACGTTGTTATGAAATTTGCCTGGCTGGGCTGCCTCGTAGGGGGCAGCCTGTTGATCGCCGGATCTCCCCAAACCGACATCAACGTCAATTCGCGCTACACCGTGGAAAGCGTGGAACTTTCCGGAGCCAATCAAGCCAAGATCAGCAAGGGCTTGCGTAAAGACATCGCGCGACTGACGGGCGAAAAGCTGAATCCTTCCAACCTCGATGACCTTGCCAGGCGCATCCGGAAGGAATTGCACGTCCGCTCCGTAAGCCACCGGCTGGTGCGCGGCGATACTCCCCAAACCGTCAAGGTGGTTTTCGATGTCAAGGGTCAACCGCGCAGCTTTGAGGTATCCATTCCCAAGTTCCTTTATCATGCCAAGCAGGGTTGGAGCGCCGCCGTGGAAGGCACCGGCGAATTCGGCCCCCATCACCTGACCGCCGGCATCGTCAGCGATGGCGATGAACTCGTGGAACGCTTCGCCGGCATTACCGGACGCTACGAGAATACGCACGTGGGAAGCGACCGGGTGCGCTTCCGCTTTGTGGCCGAGAGCTTCCACGAGCAGTGGAACCGCACCACCCGGCTCGCCTTGGCCCCGGATGCCGCGGAAGCTGCCCAAACCTCCCCTATTTACCGGGCGCGCCAGAATTTCGAACCCACCGTCACGGTAGCCCTTGCGGGCCCCCTCACTCTTTCCGTGGGGGCGGGTTTTCAATCACTCGATCCGGATTATCCGGCCGCGTCCACCGAATCCGCCAACGCCGTGATTACAACTCTGCGCTATCACCGGCGCATGGAAGATTCGGGACCGGGCCAGCGGGAGCTGGACGCAGGGTACGGCCTGCGCGCGGCCACCAGGCTCCTGGGCAGCGACTTCGTCTACGCCCGTCATCGCCTCTCGGTCCGTTATGCCTGGACCGCCGGGCGCCACACCGTTCTGGATGAGGCCATGGCCGGCTGGATCACCGGCCGCGCTCCCCTGTTCGAGCGCTTCGTCCTGGGTACCAGTTCCACCCTGCGGGGGTGGAACAAG
>JAMCRM010000195.1 GCA_023380575.1 Acidobacteriota bacterium
GGAACGGAACAGGACGCGGCGGATATCCTCGGCACCAGCGCAGCAGTGGTCCGGAAGCACTACGCGAAGTGGTCCCAGGCTCGGCTATTTGAGGCGGTTTATCCTGGTACGTATTTGGTACACGAAAAAAGGCCCTGTAGTTAATTGATTCTACAGGGCCTAATCTGGTGCGGAGAGGGGGACTTGAACCCCCACGAGATTGCTCCCGCTAGCACCTCAAGCTAGTGCGTCTGCCAATTCCGCCACCTCCGCATGGGTGACTTGCCTACTTCTTTGCCGGGGGCGCGGCCGGTTGGGCCGGCGTCGCCGGTACCACCTTACCCGGGGGAATGTTCTTCGGGATGTTCAACGGGATAGTCTTGGACGGCCCGCCGTTTTCCGGCGTGAGCGTTATCGAAGGCTGCCCGGTGGGCGCCGCCGGAGCGGCCGGTGCCGCCGGTTTCACCGGTGCCTGCGCCGGAGCTGATTGCTTCGGAGCGTTGTCCAGTACCGTATTCCCCACGTTACTGCCCGAGCTCCGCGTCGCCAGAATCGATAAAGAGAGCGACGTGAACATGAAAATCACCGCCGATAGGGTTGTCGCTTTGGACAACAGAGTGGCCGAACCACGAGGGCCGAAAGCCGTCTGGGAGCCCATGCCACCGAAGGCCCCCGCCAGATCCGCCGCCTTCCCGCTCTGTAAAAGCACTACGATGATCAAAAAGACACAGACCACCACGTGGATAATTGTCAACAGGATAAACATTGCCGTTTCTTCACTCAGTATAGTGAATCCGCGCGCCAAAGGTCAAACCGGTGTGAGTTCAGCCGCGCAGGCTGGCGGCAGGCATCCTCTTTACCAAGTCCAGCAGTTCCCCGTGGCTCTCCGCGCCAACGGTGAAACAATCCAGGCAATCCAGCGAAAGGGCGAACGCGAGGCACTGGTCCACCCTGTCGCGCAAGTTGCCCTGGCCCAGGATCTTCATCCCGATGACGCCTTTGCCCGCCGCCTTCATCTCGCGCAGGGCCGCCACGGCCGTTTGCGGATCTGTGTCCATGGCCGCCTGCGCCGGATTGATGCGGGCCATGTTTACCTGTGCCCAGGGATGGCGCGTGGCGGCGCGGAGCGCTTCGACGGTGTGGCAGGAGGCACCGTGGGTGCGCACGATGCCCTTTTCGCGGGCTTCCGTGATCGCATCCATGGCGCCGCGGAAGCGCTCGGGCCAATCGGGTCCGGTCATGGCGTGCAGCAGCAGGATGTCAATGTAGTCGGTACCTAACTCGCGCCGGAAACGGTCGATATCGGCGCGGGTTTCTCGGGCCGTGGTGGCATTGGTTTTGGAGAGGATGGCGACCCGCTCGCGCGGGACGCGCCGGAGTGCTTCGCGGACGTGTGGATGGCTGCCGTACTGGTCGGCGGTATCCCAGAAGGTGACGCCCTGGTCGTAGGCGGCGGTGAACAAGCCGGCGAGACCGCGCAGTCCCAATTTCCGGGTCTGGTTGGAACTGCCCGCGTAGCCGTGCGTGCCGCTGCCCTGGGCGAGGCGGCTCACCTCGATCCTGGAAGGTCCCAGCCTGATGCGATCGCTTGCGAATTTGCGGACCGGGGCGGCCCACAGCGGGGATGTGGCGCCGGCCGCGCCGTAGCGAAGGAAATCGCGCCGGTTCATATGTAAACTCCCCAGTAAAATAGCACGAAATCGCGTCGGGTGTAGCGGAAGGCTACCGCTTTGTTCTACAATCAGGAAAACGCATGTTGGGCGCGTAGCTCAGTTGGTTAGAGCGCCTGCTTCACACGCAGGAGGTCACAGGTTCGAGTCCTGTCGCGCCCACCATCTATTTCTTGGGGACTCTGGCTCGCACGGCCAGAGAGGGAACGAGGGGTTATGCACGCACCTGCACTCGACACGGGCCGGGCACTGGCTCCGGACCCGATTATGCAACTTGGGTTCGCCTTTTGGGGATCCAAGGTCCTGCTAACCGCAGTTGAACTGAAACTCTTCACCGAACTGGCCAAGTCACCGCTAGGGCTTGAGGAAGCCACCAGCCGGCTGGGATTGCACCGGCGCTCCGCGGCGGACTTCCTGGACGCCCTGGTTTCGCTTGGACTGCTCGATCGTGACCACGGCCGCTACTCCAATACCGCGCTCGCGGACACCTATCTCGATGAGGCCAAGCCATCCTATATAGGTGGCATACTGGAGATGCTGAACCGGCGGCTTTATACCGCCTGGGGTTCGCTGAAAGATGCCCTGGTCACCGGCAAACCGCAAAACGAATCGCCGGACGGCGGAGAACTATTTGCGGCGCTCTATGGCGACCCGGTTCTGTTACGCTCCTTTCTGTCGGCCATGACGGGTCTCAGCCTGCCGCTGGGCAGGGCCATGGCAGCGCGTTTTCCCTGGTCCGATTACCACTCTTTCGCGGATATCGGAGCCGCCCAGGGCGGTCTCGCGCGCGAACTGGCCCTCGCGCATCTCCACCTGACCGGCGTGGGTTTCGACCTGCCGCAGGTCCGGCCGGTGTTCGAGGAGTACATCGCCGCGCCAGGTGTCGACGGGCGGCTGCGCTTTCAGCCGGGCGACTTCTTCAAGGACCCGCTGCCCTCGACCGATGTTCTCATCATGGGCCACATCCTGCATGATTGGGACCTCGAGACCAAGCGGATGCTGCTCGGAAAAGCGCACGCGGCCCTGCCCAAGGGCGGCGTTCTCATCGTCTACGACACCATGATTGACGATGAACGCCGGCAGAATACCTTGGGGCTGCTGATGAGCCTCAATATGCTGATCGAAACTCCCGGCGGATTCGACTATACCGGCGCCGACTGTGTGAAATGGATGCGGCAGGCGGGGTTCCGGTCGGCCAGGGTCGAGCCGCTCACCGGCGCGCATTCGATGGCCATCGCGACCAAGTAGCTTACCGTTCCCGCCGGCCCCATGGCGGCTGGCCATAACCCGGCATACGGCACCCTTCGAAGATGATCTGCAAGTCACCGATTCATTGCAGAATCTGCGTGTCGATATCTCGCACTCCGGATCTGCTGTGCTGCCTCGAAGTCGCAGGCGATCAGCGGGTGGGGCGTGATACAGCCAACTGATCACTTCCGATCGGCCGTCTCGCCGGCTTCGGAGCTTCGTAGATTAAGTTCGTTCTGCCCAAAGCCCAAATGCCTAATCCGCACAACGCTCCGACACCCGCTGTGATCCCGGCGAAAAGCATGTGTCCCACCCCAGTGACGTCGTGGCTTGGTTTGATTCCGGCATAAACGGCAAGCCCCGCTGCCGCCCCGATCAGTGGAGCGTACGCCAGCCGTTCACGGTTTGCTGTTACCTTTCGGACACTCTCCTTCGAGATGGTCTCGCTTCTGCCATCACGAATGCGAATCGTCATTCCTGCACCATCGCTCGATACGAATGTCCCTCTCAACTTCTGCTCCGGTCGCCGTGTCTCAACAGTGATCCTGCGGCCCGAGGGGATCGCTGAAACCCTGCTCCAGTCTCGCCACGTTTCCTGCTGTGCAGCTTGGGTCTCTGTCCGGGTCGAGAGCGTGAGGAATGCCATCAAGACGACACTGATGAATGATCTCTCACTTCTCACGACACTTCCTCAAGTCAGAACTGAGGCAGTTCCCAACCATGGCGGCAACGCAAGCAATGCGAGATAGAACGCCATGCAGTATATTCGCATTGAACTACCTCTTGTTTCATGCTGATGGACCATCCCCGATCCTCCAGTCCAGATTAGAGTGCGGGTGCGTTGCGGGTGCAATCCGGATGCGAGATTGTTGTAAGGAATTTGTCTGGCGGACGCAACGACGGGCGCAGCCATTTGACAAGCACGAGTGCCTTTGCACAGCAGCGGTGCGCTTTCGCTGGAGCGAGGCAACATAGGCGCCATCATCTTGACTGGAATTTCCGTTTTGGACTTCCAGGTCTGATTCAGTGTAAACCAAACCGCCATCCTTTGGTCCTGCGAGTTACCTTCTTCGTCCGAGTGCCGTCTTCGCCCCCGCAGGGGAAGGTTTGTTGCCCTGCCGGAGAAGCCCAAGGATCGTGAAATTCCGTAGCCGTACTTCATTCGAGCGGAATCGATGGCAACTCAGCCGCGTCATCTTCACCGCCTGCTTGCCTTCCTTGATCCACTGCTCCGCCGTTCCGCGCTTGTTGTAGAACCGCACCACCGCCCGGCTGTCGGTTCCCAGGTTAGGGTCGAGCCGCTCGCCGGTGCACATTCGATGGCCATCGCCACCAAGTAGCCACCGTTCCCGCCAGCCCCGCAATGTGAGAACATGGCGGCTGGCCATGACAAGACATACGGCGGCTGTTCTCGCTTTTCTGGCGTTTACCGGGAGCGGCGTGGCGGGACACTATCCCGCCGGCGCCATAAAGAGCGATTGGCGGGCACCCTGGATCTGGTGCTCGCGAGAGGGGAAGGAACCCAACCTCCACGTCTATTTCCGGCGGAGCTTCGAGTTGCACGCTCTATGTGAACTGGCACAAGACCGGCTTCGGCCCGCCCATCTCCGACCGCCGCTATCACTACTACGAGACGCGGGACATCGGCCCGTTCCTGCGGCCCGGCAAAAACGTGCTGGCCGCCCACGCGTATTCGCTGGCCACTGGCACGGAGGATTTCCACGGCGGGCGCGGGCTGTTTTTGCTCGAAGGCTCGGCGGGGGCCGTGCGCCTCGACAGCGGCGCCGATTGGAAGTACATCATCCCTCCGATGTGGCAGCGCGATGCGCCGCGCCAGAGCTTCCAGTTGCATTTTGTGGAGATTGCCGATCTCCGCAAGGAACTGACGGGATGGATCATGCCGGGCTTCGACGATTCCGCCTGGAAGCCCGCGGTGGTGATCGGCAGGCCGCCCCAGGGCGGGTATGAGAACCTGGTGGCGCACGACCTGGGTGATATCGACGAAGTTTTCGAGCCTGCCGCCGCGGTGATTCAGTACGGCGAAGTCAGCCGCGCGAAGGAGAACAAGATCCCGGCCATTCAGGTGAACCACGAGCCGCTCGGCGTTCCCCGGACGGTTCGGATTTCGGAGGGCTGGCCCATCCGGGTGGAGACAACCGCCAAGGGGCGGGATGCCGCGATTATCCTCGATATGGGCCGCCTGGTAATCGGTTGCCCCTACTTCGAAGCCGACGCCGGCGCCGGGACGGTGGTGGACGTTTCCATTTCCGAGTACCTGGACAAGGGGCGCGTGCTGGCCGCGCGCCGCATCACCTCCGACCAGAACACCTATCTCACCGACCGCATCACGCTGCGCAGCGGCCGCCAGCAGTGGAAGCGATACGACTACAACGCCTACCGCTATATTCAACTCACCATTCGCGATGCCGCGAAGCCCCTGGCGCTGCTGAAAGCCGGCACCATGCGGCGGGATTACCGCTACGCGGGCGAGGCCACCTTCCGCTCGTCGGATGCCGTGCTGGACCGCATCTTCGAGATGGCCAAGTGGTCGCATAAAATCAACACACATTGGGGCTACTGCGGCTCGGGGTGGCGCGAGCACGCGCAGTGGTCGGACCTCACCTGGGCTGCCATGAACGAGTGCGTCTTCAACGACGCGCCCCTGATGCGTTACTACCTGCACCAGATCACCCTCTCGCAGGACGAGACCGGCCGCATGCGGTTTCCTTACCCCGGCAATGAGGCCATGGAACTGCCCGAACAGACCATGTGGCTGGGCGAAGAGCTGTCGCGCTCGGCGCTCGATTTCGGCGACGTCCAGATGATGCGCGATCTGCTGCCCGCCATGGATCGCGCCGACGGCTGGTTCCGCAAACACCTGGCGCCCGACGGGCTCATGACCACGGCCGGCGGATGGAAGCCCATGTGGCTGGTGATCGACTGGGGCTACCCGTTCTGCAACAATCCATCGCCGGGCGAACTGGCCACGCTTAATATCATCTATTACGATTTCCTGCGCTCAGTGGAGCGCACGGCCGCGCGCGTGGGTGAACGCGACACGGCGGCCCGCTATGGCAGGGAAGCGGACACGCTGGGCGCAACCATTCAGCGTACCTTCTACTCGGCCGCGGAGCGCCGCTACTACGAGAAGCCGGGCCACGAATCGCCGTCTCCGCTCGCCGCCACTCTGGCGGTGCAGTACGGACTGGCGCCCGCCGCGGACCGGGCGGCGATCTTCGATTGGGCGGTAGGCAAGGATCTTCGCCCCGGCAAAGCCAGCCCGTGGTTCATGCACAATGTGCTCGAAACCTTCGGCCAGGTGGGCCGCTATGAGGATGGCATCGCCTCGCTCAAGCGCTATTGGGGCTCGTTCCTCAAGGGCGGGGCAACCGCGTTCTGGGAGTTATGGAACATACCCGGCGAGGACGTGCACCCTCTGCCGGGCTACACGGCCGAAATGGGAGGCCAGACGATCACATACGCGAGCGGTCCAGCGCCCTTCGTGGTGCGCCACATTCTGGGCGTCCAGCCGCTCGCCGACGATTTCGCAAAGGCGCGCGTGGCGCCGCATTTCGCGGGGCTCACCTCCGCAGAAGGCAGCGCGCCCACGCCGCACGGAGATGTGCGGGTCGGCTGGCAATGCAACGCGGCTTCGACGGAAGTCCGCGTGGTAGTGCCGCAGGGCATCACGGCGGAATTCGAACTGCCTTATGCGGACGCGCTGCCCGTGGTGGCGGTGGACAACCGGCCCTTTTTTGACGGCGTGCGTTTCACCCCGGACAGCCGCATCTCGGCGCCGGCACGTTCCGGGGCGGTGCTGCACATGCAACTCGCGCCCGGAACCTACCTTTTCATTGCAGGCAAATGAGAATTTTCGGCGGAATTGGCTTATATCTTACGGCGGTGATCTGTGGCGCGGCGACGCCGCAGTTCACTCCTCCCACGATCCCGGCGGGGAAACCCGCGCCGCGGGTGGAAAAGCTGTTGCGGAACCTGACCCGGTATACGCTTTCCGCGCTGCCTTCGGGTGAGATCCGGAATGAATCCGAGCACGCCATCCGGCCGCTTGCCGGAACGGCTTATGCCGCCGCGGTTTGCCTCAAGTTCGCGGATTGCGAGGCGCCCGCCCAAACGCGTGAAACGGTGATTCGCGTTTTGCGCGAGCTGACCCGCACGCATGTCTCCGGCGGCGGCCACACCGCATCGGGCCAGCCGTGGGGCAACCACTGGCAATCGGCTTTCTGGGCTTACGAAGCCGCTTTCGCGGGCTGGCTGCTATGGCCGGACCTTCCCCCGGATGTGCGCGAAGGCGTCGTGCGGATGACCGTTCACGAAGCCGACCGGTTCATGAATATGCCCCCGCCCGCGGCGGAATTCCTGGACACCAAGGCCGAGGAAAACGGCTGGAACGCCATGGTGCAGGTGCTGGCGGCGGAAGCCCTGCCCGGCCACCCGCATGCGCCGGCCTGGCGCAGGCAATCGCACGCCTACATGATCTCCGCTTTCGCCACGCGGGCCGACGCCCGCAGCGCGCGCCTGGTGGATGGCCGCCCGCTCCGCCAATGGACCACCGGCGCCAACATCCACAACGACTTTACCCTCGAAAACCACGGCTTCGTGCATCCGGACTACATGACCACGGTCTCGGAGAACCTCACCAATGCGGTGGTGTACAGGCTGCTGGGCCGGCCGGTTCCGCAAGCCGTGCTGCACAACGCCCGGCCGGTGTACGAAAACCTGAAGGTGTTCACGCTCCCGGACGGCGGCTTTTTCTACCCGAATTCAACCGACTGGACGCTGCACCAGATTGCCCACAGCTTCAACCTCCACGTGTTGATGGAACGTATCGCGGGGGACCGTGAATCGGCTGCCCTGGCGGAATGCGCCCTGAACACGCTGGAGAAGATGCAGGTGCGCAATGCGAATGGGCGCCTTTGGCTGCCCGGTGAGTATTCCACCTATCCGGGCAGCGAGCAGCACGCCGCGGTACTCATCGCCGGCGCGCTCATGGCTGAGAAACTGTGGCCCGCTGCGGCCAATCCCATGCCGCTCGATTTGGTATGGAAACATCTCGAAGGCGTGAGGGCCTTCGACGATGCGCGCCTGTTCGTGGTCCGCACGCCCCACGCGATCAGCTCTTTTGCCTGGGGACTCCGCATCATGGGACTGACCGCGCCGTTCGACCGCGATCCGATTGTGAACCCGCTCAATCACTCCTACTTCGGCCTCACCGCGGAGCTTGGAAATGGAGACCAGCCGGGCCGCATGGGGGTCGTGAGCGCAGCCATGGATCGCGCGCTGGCGCAGGATGCGGCCGGCGCGGGCACCGTGATCGTGAGCCGGGAAGCCGGGGCCGTTTCGGTTACCGGCAACGCGCAGCATGGCCGGCTCTCGCAGGGGTTCTCGTTCACGGTTCTGCCTTCGGGAAAATCCGTATATACCGAGCGATACGACGGCGGAGACTCGCCCGTCGAGGGCGGGCTGATTTCACTGCTCGAAGAGCCAGGCTGGGTTTACGGCGTGCGCGACCGGCATATCGAACGGGGTAGGGAGTGGCTCAACGTGGACGACCGGCTCGGGTTCGTGGTTTCGGGCTCCGGAGGTTTCGCCGAACGCCGCGATTACCATACCCGCACGCTGCTGCTGAACGAGAATCCGACGCGCGGCAGCATCTGCGTGATCGTGACACTGCCCAATGCCACGGCGGCACAAACGCGCGCCATGGCGGCGCAACCGGTACGCGCCGCGGCGGCCGATCCCGCGATTGCGGCGGCGGTAGTGGACGGATTGCTGGTAGTTTCGAATCTCTCCGTACACCCCATCACAACCACGGTGGAAGCCGCCGGACGTAAGCTGCCGGTCGCGGTCACCGGTTGGGGCAGCCGCGTACTGCGCGTCGGCGGAATCTGAGACTTTGAGCGGAACGGCCTAACGCCCCACGTACAACGGGGCGACGGAGACGGCTACCAGCCCGACGATGAACAGCAGGAACATGACCGGCACCAGCCTGCGCACCAGCGGGCCACCGCCGGCGAATTCCTTCCAGATGAACACGCCCCAGAAGGCGCCGACCATGGTGGAGCCCTGTCCGAGCGCGTAGCTGACGGCCGGCCCCACCTGCAGTTCTTTCGGTGCGCTGGAGGCCACGAAATTGGAGAGCGTGCCCGCGCTCCACATCAGCCCGCCCACGATCCCCAGGGTGTGCGCCATCCGGTTACCCCGGAAATAGTCGGCCATCCGCAGGGGCTTGCCCTGCACCGGTTTCCTCATAAAGTAGAAGTTGAAGACGAAGGTAGACAGGAAGATCCCGAGGCAAAACACGAACCCGATGGCATACGGTCCCAGCCCCCGTCCGTGTTGTTTACCGATCTCCACCAGGGGGTAAAACATCCCCATCATCGCCCCCCCCTACTACACTCAGCAGGATGCCTTTGCGGACCGAACGGCCGGGCTCGTCCTTGGCTTTGGAAGCGGTATGCACGCGGTATGCGATCCCGTCCACGACCATGGCGGCGACGATCAGGGCGA
>JAMCRM010000196.1:0-1974 GCA_023380575.1 Acidobacteriota bacterium
GCCAGTGTACGACCCCCGTTTTCGGCGCGTATATGGCCGGCGGGAAACAGTGGCCGGAATTGCTCCAGGAGGAGGAGAGCGAGAACTGCCTCTACGTGAACGTCGTCACGCCCTCGGTGAAAGGCAAGCGGCCGGTCATCGCTTACATCCACGGCGGGGCATTCTCGAACGGATCAGGGCTGCTTACGGTGTTCGCGGACGCCCACGCACGCGAACACGACCTGGTGCTGGTAGGCATCACGCACCGCCTGAACGTGTTCGGCTATTCCTACCTGGGCGGGCTGAGTGACAAGTACAAGGTAGGCAACGCGGGGCAACTCGACCTGGTACTGGCGCTCCGGTGGATCCGCGACAACATCGCGAACTTCGGCGGCGACCCGAACAGCATCACCCTCTGGGGCGATTCGGGCGGTGGCGCCAAGATCTGCACCTTGATGGCCATGCCGGAGGCCCAGGGCCTGTTCCACAAAGCCATCGTCTCGAGCGGGTCGCTGCTGCGGGCCGACAGCCCTCGGAAGGGGACCGCCGGGGCCAGGGACATGCTGGCGAAATTAGGGCTCAAGGAAAACCAGATCGCTGAGCTGCACAAGCTTCCCGCGCAGAAGTTGTACAAAGCCAGCAAGGGCGGCTGGCCCGTGGTGGACGGGCATTCGGTGCCTCGGCAGACGTGGGACCCCCAAGCGCCTGAGGGTTCCGCGAACGTCGCCATGATTGTCGGGCATTGCAGCCATGAGACATCGGTTTTCGCCGCGACGGGCCAGCCCCAAATGCTTGAGCTTGATGAGGCGGGCCTGCGCGCGTCTTTGGTGAAAGCCAACATTCCGGGGGCCGAGGTGGGCAACGTGATCGCGCTGTACCGCCGGGACCATCCGAAGGAGCCGCCCTCTGCCCTGTACTTCCGGATCATGGCCGACCGCGGCGCACGCACCAATGTGATCGCCCAGGCGGAGCGGAAAATCGAACAGGGCAAGGCCAGTGTGTACGTATATCAGTTCAACTGGGCGACTCCAGTTTTTGGCGGCAAGCTGTTTGCATGGCATACCGCCGAAATGCCGCTGGCCGCTCGCATCGTGCTCTATCCGGAATCCGACCAACTATCGAAGCAGATCAGCGGCGCCTATGCGGCATTCGCCCGCACGGGCTCGCCCAACGGCGGCGGGCTCCCCGAGTGGCCGGCCTACACGACCACGCGGCGCGCCACCATGATATGGGACATCCCCAAGTCCGAGGCTGTGAACGATCCGGATCCCCAAGAGCGGCGCTTGATCGCGAAGTATCCTTCGGGCAGCCTGCTGTGAGGCTAAAATCGGATAAGACATGAGCAATACTCTGAATATTCGTCAGCAGGGCGCGTTGGACTTGGTCTCGCTCGGCGCGCTGGTGCATCGCCTGGACCCCGGCGTGATTCCCTGGCGCAAAGCCGCCCAGTGCCAGATTCACGTCAGCGGCGGCGAGTTCAACGTGGCCGCCAACCTGGCCGACTGCTTCGGTGCCGGGACCGGCATTGCCACGGCCATGGTCGACTACCCCATAGGGCGCCTGATTGCCGAGCGTGTGAAGGCCATGGGCGTAAAACCCTTTTATAAACAGTTCCAGCATGATGGTGTGACCGGTCCGAATATGGCCACGGTGTACAGCGACCGCGGCCACGGCGTGCGCCCCCCGGTGGTCTTTTATAACCGTTGTAACGAGGCTGCCGCCAGGCTGAAGCCGGGCGATTTCGACTGGAACGCCATCTTTGCCGGCGGTGTGCGCTGGTTCCACAGTGGCGGGATTTTTTCGGCCTTATCCCCGACCACCTCGGAGGTGGTGATCGAAGGCATGCAGGCGGCACGGGCGCAGGGTGCGGTGGTCTCCTTCGACCTGAATTTCCGCGCCAAGCTCTGGAACATCTCCGGCGGCGTGGAACGCGCGCAGGAAGTGCTGGGCCGCATCGTAAAGAACGTGGACGTGCTGGTGGGCAACGCCGAGGCG
>JAMCRM010000196.1:1984-2827 GCA_023380575.1 Acidobacteriota bacterium
AGGACCTGCAAAAGGGCCGCGGCATTCGGGGACCGGAAGTGGCCGCCAAATCCAAGCTTGACCCCAGCGCGTTTTTCGACATGATATGCCGCGTGGTAGAGAAATACCCGCGCATCAAAGTGGTCGCGACCACGCTGCGCGAGGTGCATTCCACGGCGCGGCACAGTTGGGGCGCAGTGGCCTGGATCGGCGGCGAGAACTATGTCTCGCCGGTCTGCGAACTCGACATCTACGACCGTGTGGGCGGCGGAGACGGCTTCGCCTCCGGGTTCTTCTACGGCTTGCTGACCGGGGAGACGCCCCAGGAGGCCGTGAACTTAGGCTGGGCCCACGGCGCGCTGCTGACCACTTTCCCGGGCGACACTACTATGGCGACCGTGGAGCAGGTGCGGGCGTTCGCCAAGGGCGGCTCCGCGCGCATCCAGCGATAGATCGATTGTGGGCAGGGCCGGCCGGATTGTCAGTCCGTGTGGAAGACCTCTTCCATGTAGGCCCACCACTCTCCGGCTTTGCGCGTGGACAGTGGCGCCTGCATGGGTTCCATAATCTCCCACCACTTCTGCGTCGCCGGATCGGCGGCCATTTTGGCCATATCCGCGGCAAAATCCGTGCCGTGGTACTCGAAATAGCCGAATAAAGTGCTGTCTTTGAGGAAAATCGTGTAGTTCCGGATATTGCACTGCCGGATCGTCTCCAGAACCGCGGGCCAGATCTTGTCGTGGTACTCGCGATAATCTTTCTCCGCTTCAGGTCTCAACCCGATTACCATTCCGTAGCGTTTCATGTGCTCTCCATATCGTACTCGCCCAGGCTCAGGGGGGTAGGTGCCGTATTGCCTCACCA
>JAMCRM010000197.1:0-1437 GCA_023380575.1 Acidobacteriota bacterium
TGGGACCGCCGACTTCATCTTTGCGCATGCGCTCGATGTAGAGGCCGAACTTGAACGCGTGCGTCCCCACCACCTTGCTCAGATTGTCGGCGAAGGTGAACACTGGGTTCTCGTTCGTGTAAGGGATGTTGCCGAGCGAAGGGTTGATGTAATTGGGCACACCGCCGAACGTGACGTTGGGGATGGCCTTGGATTCGTTCGAAGCCGGGTACCACTGGCCGATGCTGCCCATCCGGCTGCGCGCCACTTGCTCCGGTTCCACCGGGTTGAAGGTCTGCCCGCGGGTGGTGCCGCCCATGGTGAATTCGTTCACCATGCTGGGGCTGATGATCTTGGTGAGGTTGAACACTCCCCCGCGCCCGCGCTGCGGCCGCAACGTGTTGGTCAGGTCGTAGTTGAGATCGCCGGCCACCCAGGAGCCGTACGGCCAGTTCTCGTCGTCGTTGTCGCGGATGCCGCGAAAGTACGCTGTGAGCGTGGAGGTAATAGCGTAATCGATGCGGAAGACGTCCTGCCGCCTGGGGTTTGTTCCGCTCACGTTGCTGCGGTAGTTGCGCGCGTAACGCAAGGCGGGGTCCGTCTCTACGTAGCTCGGAAGGGGAAAGAAGTTCAGGATCGCCTGGCCGAGCGGGTTGATGCGCGATTTCGGGATGATGTTGCCGGGAAACTGCGCGCCGCCGTTCAGCGGGTCGTTGACGCGGATCAGCGCGCCGTTCAGGTCGCGGGTGTCGGAGAAATCGCCGGCGCGCTGTTGCGCCGTCGGTGTGGTGACGAACCGGACCCCGGGATACAGCCGCCGCCGCACCCACTCCTCCGAAAAGAAGAAGAACAGCTTGTCCCGATTCCGGTTCAGCTTGCCGGGGATGAACACAGGTCCCCCGATGCTGAAGCCACCGCTGTTGAAGCGATAGATCGGCTTCGATGTTCCGGTGCGATTCAGGAAAAAGCTGTTGGCGTTCAAAGTCTCGTGCCGGTAATACCAGTAACCGCTGCCGTGAAAGTCCCTCGAGCCGCTCTTGATGATCACGTTGATCGTGCCCGAACTGTTGCGGCCGTACTCAGCCTGGTAGTTGCTGGTCAGCAGCTTTACTTCGCCGATGGCGTCCATGTTGGGCTCGTTATGCACGCTGGTGTTCGAGCCGGTATCGACCGCCGAAATGCCGTCCAGCGCGTACATGAGCGAGGTTTCGCGGCCGCCGTTGACATGCAAGCCCTGCAACACGTTGCCGGTCATGACGACCTCGCGCGAGCCGGCCCGTGTATCGACGACGCCCGGCAGGGTGGAGAGCAGGCCCAGAAAATCGCGGCCCTTGATGGCCAGGTTGAGGACCTGGTCGCTGCTCAACAGTCCGGACCGCTCGGCGGAGGCGGTCTGCACGGGCGTCGCTTCCGCGCTTACCTCGACTCTTTCCTGGACCTGTCCGACTTGCAGGGTGA
>JAMCRM010000197.1:1518-3161 GCA_023380575.1 Acidobacteriota bacterium
GACAACGCCGGTGGCCTGATTGGTTAACGCAACTTGCGCATTGGGGATGACGGCGCCGGCAGGATCCTGCACGATGCCGGTCAGCAGCCCACTGATGTTCTGCGCATAAGCGAACGAGAGAGAAAGCGCCAGCAGCACCAGCGCTCCTGCGGATTCTCGTTTCATGGCAGATTCCCCCTGGAGATCTGAAACTCTTATACACCTCTTGTGCAGCCGTGGCAATGGTCTGCGGCCGGCGATCCGGTGCAATCGAGGGGGCAGGGTCGAAAAACCAGTGGGGCAGACGATCGTCTTCCGTCGTCTGCCATTTTGGGGTAACGATGGCAGGCCACAAAAGACGATGGCCTGCCCCACCGGCGCCACCTGCCCTGAAGCTTTTTCATAACTTTTCGCGGGGCCGGAGGCCCATAGGTACAGGGTCGAAAAACCATGCCCCCTTGACAGATTGAGCCGCTCTGGAATATGACAGGCCACGAAAAACGATGGCCTGTCCCACCGGCGGGTTCCGGCCGTCAGCTATAATTTGAGTAGCTGGGCGAAGGGCTATCCTACAGACTTGAAGAGTTCCGCCGAAACCAGATTCATTACAGGCTATTTTCTTGCCGGGCTGGCGCTCGCGGCCTGCGCGCTCGTTTTTTTCGCGTGGCTGGCGGACGAAGTTCTGGAAGGCGACACGCTCCGGTTCGACGATGCCGCTCGAATGTGGGTCCACCACTTCGCCTCGCCTACGATCACCACCGTGATGCGGATATTTACCACCATCGGCTCGCCGCCGTTCCTCGCCGCATTCGGCGCCGGGATTGTCATCGGCATGTGGTATATCGGGTGGCTTCGCGGCGCTTATCTGTTCGTGATCACGATCGCCGGCGCCGGAGTCCTGGACTTCACGCTCAAGCTCGCGTTTCACCGCCCCCGGCCGCACCCGTTCTTCAACACCCCTGTGCCGCATTCCTACAGCTTCCCGAGCGGGCACGCGCTCTTTTCCGTTTGTGTGTGGGGTTTTCTCGCTGCGATCGTCGCACGACGGACGCCGAGCCTGGTGGAGCGCCTCGCGCTTTGGATGCTGGCCGGCGTGCTGATCACCCTGATCGGCTTCTCGCGTATCTATCTCGGAGTCCATTACCCCAGCGCATGTTATTGCCGGCTACGCTGCCGCTTTCGTGTGGGTCATTGTCGTCATTTCCGCCGACCGCTTCCAGCAGCACCGCGCCCGCAAGCCCGCTAACTGAGCGGCCGGCCGTACGCCACGGAGAGCAAGTGACAGTCATTCTCAACCCGTCGTCCGGCCCACGCGGCACCGCGGATCTCCGCGAACGTGTCACCGCGACGTTCTCCGTTTACGGCATCCAGGCGCGAATCGAGCAGCCCGGCCCGGGCGCGCCTCTTGCCGCGGCAGCGCGCAGGGCCATCGCGGGTGGTGAGCGGGCCGTAGTCGCCGGCGGCGGCGATGGCACAATCAGTTCGGTCGCGGCCGCCCTGGCGGGCAGCGGCGCCGCGCTTGGCGTGTTACCGCTGGGAACGCTGAACCATTTCGCCAAGGATCTGGGAATTCCCCTCGACCTCGACGGGGCGGTGCGAACGATCGCAAGGGGCCACTCGGCTTTGGTCGATGTCGGTGAGGTGAACGGCCGCGTCTTCCTCAA
>JAMCRM010000198.1 GCA_023380575.1 Acidobacteriota bacterium
GCTGGTTATTCCGAAGCTCTACAACGGACTTTCGGGAAAATAGCTTGCGCATATCCGGTTTTGGTGATAGCCTCATCTCGAAGCCGCGCATGCTTCCCGGAGGAACCATGATTCATCCATCGATGCTGCCTGATGCCCTCGCCCGGCGTGGCAGCCCCGCTGTTCTGTGTCTTGCCTTTGCGCTGGCGGGAGTGTTCGTGCCGGCTCATGCGCAGGAAACCAGAGGACAGATCCTGGGGCGGGTCACGGATCCGAGCGGCGCGGTGCTGCCCGGCGCCCGCGTCCGCTGCGTCAGCGTGGATACCAATGTAAGGACATCCTCTCTCACCAACCAGACCGGCGATTACGTGCTGCCGTTCCTGGTTCCCGGCACGTACAACGTGTCCATCGAGCGGGAGGGTTTCCGCCGCTTCGAGCAGCAGGGTGTCACGGTGCAGGTGGACAGCCGCGTCACGGTGAACGCCCGCCTGGAGCTCGGCGGCGCCACGGAGAGCGTGGATGTGGTGGCCGAATCACCGCTGGTGGAAACCGCGGACGCCGCGCTCAGCGCCACCGTGACCTCGCGGAACCTGGACGAACTTCCGCTGAAGGACGGCAACCCCGTCATGTTGACCCAACTCAGCCCCGGAGTGCTGAATCTGGCCACCGGCGGCCAGACGCGGCCCTTCGATAACGCGGGCACGTCGGCCATGCCCATCAGCGGCAGCCGCACGGGAACCAACGAATACCGCCTGGACGGCGCCCCGAACACCACCGGCGCAGCCGGCAATATCGCTTTCGTCCCGCCCTCTGGAGTGGTGGCCGAAGTGAAAGTGCAGACCACGCCGTTTGACGCCAGTTCCGGGTTCTCCACCGGCGGGACCGTAAACGTAAGTCTCAAATCCGGCAGCAGACAAATCCGCGGCCAACTTTATGAATCGCTGCAAAACCCGGTCCTGAACGCGAACTCGTTCTTCTCGAACCTGGCCGGGCGGCCCCGCGACAATTACCGCCAGAACCGCTGGGGAGCCAGCGCCAGCGGACCGGCGGCCATCCCGGGGCTGCTGGATAGGCGCGACCGCACCTTCTGGATGTACGGCTACGAGGGAATTCACAACGCCTCACCCGTCGCCGGACAGACCGGGATGTCTACCGTGCCCACCAGTGAGCAGCGGCAGGGCGATTTTTCCTCGCTCCTCCCGCGCGGCGCGCGCTACCAGATCTACGATCCTGCCACAATCCGGCCGGTCGCGGGCGGCCACTTCCAGCGCGACCCTTTCAGCGGCAACGTGATCCCGGCTTCGCGCATCGACGCCGCCGCCAAGGCCATCATGGACCGCTACATCCCCAGGCCCAACCTGGCGGGCACCATCGACGGGACCAATAATTACATCACTCCGTTCATCGCGGCCAACAAGTTCGCAAGCCATATTTTTCGGGTGGATGAAATTCTCAGCGACCGCAACCGGCTCTTCGTGCGCGGCACGTTGAACAACCGGCACCAGGAATACGGACATCGCTTCAACGGCGGAGCCGGCTACGACCACCACCGTAATAACCGCGGCTTCGGCATCGACGACGCGTTCCTTTTCAGCCCGGCGTTTCTGCTGAATATCCGCTACAACTATACCCGCTACAACACATTCGACGTGCCGCTCAGTCTTGGCGCGGATCTCACCGGCTTGGGATTCTCGCAGGCTTTCGTGGATCAGATCAACCGCAATGACCCGCGGGGCCTCATGCTGCCTGAAATCGGCATTGCCAACTACCTCACGCTGAGTTCCACCAGGCGCATTTGGGGAGCGAACGACATCCACGCCGCGGCGTTTGCATTCACGCGCCTGGCGCGCAGCCACACCTTGACCTTGGGTGGTGAGGTCCGCGTCTACCGGGATACCAACCAGAACCTCGGGCGCTCCTCCGGCCAGATGGCGTTCAACTCGGAATGGACGCGCGGGCCGCTGGAGAATGCGGCGGCAGCGCCGCTGGGCCAGAGTTTCACCGGGTTCCTGCTCGGTTTGCCGGGCAGCGGCAACTTCGACCGGAACGATTCCTACGCGCAACAGTACGGGGTCTCAGGCTGGTATTTCCAGGATTCCTGGAAGATCCGGTCCGGCCTCACGGTGAACCTGGGCGTGCGCTGGGAGCTGGAGCAGCCCATCACGGAGCGCTATAACCGGGCCGTCAGAGGCTTCGATGCGGAAACCCCCAGTCCCATCGAGGCGCGGGTCCGCGCCAATTATGCCGCCGCGCCCGCCGCGCTGCTGCCGGCGTCGGCCTTCCGCGTGCGTGGCGGGCTGACCTTCGCCGGTGTGGACGGGCGCCCGCGCGCGCTGTGGGATGCCAACAGGAGGAATCTCGCGCCGCGGTTTGCGCTGGCGTGGCAGGTGAGCCGCCGCACCGTGGTGCGCGGCGGCTACGGCATTTTCTACGACCTGGCACGGCAGAAGGTGGATCAATCGGGCTTCAGCCGCACCACCAGCCTGGTGCCTTCCCTTGATACGGGACAAACGTTTGCCGCCGGCCTGCGGATACCGTTCCCCGGCGGGTTCCTTGCGCCGCTGGGAGCCGCCGGCGGGCTGCTCACCAACGCCGGCCAGAGCATCACGCCCGTGAATACCGACCTGCTGGACCCCTACATGCAGCGGTGGCAACTCAGCGTGCAGCGGCAACTCGGGCGCAACGCCCTGGCCGAAGTCGCCTACGTGGGCAGCCGCGGAACGCGTCTCCGTGTGGGCCGGCAGTTGAGTCCCACCCCGGGCGAGTACCTCAGCACGCTGCCGGTTCGGGACACCGCCACCATCAGCCGCCTGAGCGCCAACGTGAGCAATCCCTACTACCCGCTCCTCCCCGGCACCAGCCTCGCCGGGAAAACCGTCACCGTGGCGCAACTTCTCAAACCGTACTCGCAGTTCATCGGCATCTCCAGTATCCGGAACGACGCGTTCTCCTGGTATCACTCGCTGCAGACGCGCCTGGAGAAACGCCTGTCCCGCGGCTACACCCTCACGGCCGCCTGGACCTGGTCCAAGTTCATGGAAGCGACTTCGTTCCTCAATCCGACCGATCCCGCGCCCGCGCATACCATTTCCGATCAGGACCGCACGCACCGGCTGGTCGTCAGCAGTATCTACGAACTGCCGTTCGGACCGAGGCGGCCGTGGGCCGCATCCTGGAAAGGAGTGCCCGGCGCGCTGGTGAGCGGGTGGCAGGTCCAGGGCATCTATCAGATCCAGTCCGGGGCTCCCCTGACCTTCGGCAGCGATGTGCCTTATTACGGCGATTTCAAAAATATCGCGTTACCGGCAGATCAGAGGACCAGGCAGCAGTGGTTCAACACCAACGCCGGATTCGAGCGCGACACCTCGAAGCAGTTCTCGTATCACCTCCGGACCTTTCCGTTGCGGCTCTCCGGCGTGCGCAGCATGGGTCTGAATATGTGGGCGCTGGAAGTGGCCGCCCTGAAGAACACGCGGCTCGCCGAAAGAACCAGCATCCAGTTCCGCTGTGAGTTCATCAACGCGCTGAATCACACGCACTTCTCAGCCCCGTCTACCAGCCCCACCACAACGGCTTTCGGCACCATCACATCGTTTGCGCAGCAGCCGCGCAGCGTTCAATTCGGTTTGAAGGTATTGTTCTGATGATCAACCGGCGCGATCTTATGAAACTGGCGGGGCTTGCCGCGCAGGCAGCGCCCGGCGCGGGCGAAACGCTCCGTCCCAGAAAGCCGTCCGCCATCGCTTCTTCGCCGTTTTCCGTGGGCTTCGAAACGCTCGACCGCCAACTGTTCGACGACGAGCGCGTCTACCCGCACCTCGCCGTTCTGGGCGCGAAGTGGGCGCGGGTCCAGACGGGCTGGGTTCGCTGCGAGCGGACCAGGGGCGTATACGATTTCGCCTGGCTGGACCGCATCGTGGACCGGCTCCGCTCCATCGGCGTGCAGCCCTGGTTCAGCGTGGGATTCGGCAATCCGCTCTACACCCCCGGGGCGGAGCGACACACCGGTGTGGGATGGGTTCCCCTCAACAGCGGCGAAGCCAAACAGGCCTGGAGCCGCTTCGTGGCGAAAGCGGCGGAGCACTACCGCACCCGCGTGCGCCATTGGGAAATCTGGAACGAGCCCAACGGAAACACCTTCTGGCGGCCCACCGGCAAGCCGGACCCGGCGGGCTACCTCGAACTGGTCAAGCTCACCGCGCCGGAAATCCGCAGCCGCATACCTGACGCCGTCATTGTCGGCGGCGCGTTCACGGGGTTCCCCATGGCAATGTCGTACTTCGAGCGGTGTTTCGACGCCGGGCTGGGCGAGCTCGTGGACCGCATCTCCTACCACGGCTACCGCGCGCAGCCGGAAAAGAATTACCTCGAAGACGTGCGTTTCTTTCAGCAATGGGTCAGCCGCTACAATCCCAAGCTGAAGCTGTGGAATGGGGAAAACGGAGCCCCTTCACTGAACAACGGTGTGGGCGGCCTTTCCAATCTGGAGTGGAGCGAAGCGCGGCAGGCGCGCTGGCTGCTGCGGCGCTGCCTCATCGATTTCGCACTGCAACTCGAGTTGACCAGCTACTTCCATGCCTCGGATATGCCCGACTACGGCCGGCGCACATATGGGTGGCCGGCATCCCGCGGCGACACCACCAACTCGAAGGGCCTGATCCGCGGGCGCGATTATTCGCCCAAACCGTCCTTCTACGCGTATCAGAACCTGTGCGCGCTCTTCGATGAAGACACCAGGCCCGCGCAACTGCTCATGCGCTTCGATCGCGGCGCTCCGAATTTCGAGGAACTGGCCATCTGGTCCAGCGCATTCCTGCGCAAGGGGCGGCCCATCTACGCTTACTGGTATCCATCCGATCTTCAGCAACCTTGCTCGCCGCGCCAGGCCCGAATCATCATCTGGAACGGAAAGGGACCTCGCCTCGACGACCCCGTGGTGGTCGATCTCCTCTCCGGCCGCATCGTCACGCCAAAGAAGATGCGCGTATCCGACGGATTTCTGCATTTCGAGGAGATGCCCGTCGAGGATTATCCGCTGCTGATCGCCGGCCGCGCCACTGTCGCCCCATATTAGAACGTAAACCGCAGCGATAACTGCATCACCCGGGAACTGCGGGTGCCGGTCACCTGCCCGAAGCGCGCGTTCACCTGTTTCCCCTGCGGGTCGAAACGCGCCGTGCTGTCCACGCTG
>JAMCRM010000199.1 GCA_023380575.1 Acidobacteriota bacterium
ATCAAGTGCTTAAAGGAAATACGCGCAAGTCCATGAAAGATAACGCTTGGTTTGTCGGCTTCGCACCCCGGCAGAACCCTGAGATCGTGGTCGTTGCGCTGTTTGAAAACGGCGAGCACGGGCAATTGGCGGCGCCCATTGTGCGCGATGTTTTGAAGGCCTATTTCGATAAAAAAGCGCGGCGCGCGGCGGCAGCCGCCACCGCGCGGCAGCACGCGGATGCCGCCGGGAAGGTTGCTCCGCTCACCGGGTTCGGCCTGCCGCATCCGCCTGTGCCTCCGCCGCCCGCAAAACCCGCGCCGCAGCCGGAAGTGAGGGAGATGAGCGCCGAAGTTCCGGCCGCAAGACCGGCGCCGGAGGTGCAGCAGTGAGCCGCCAGTTTTCCCCCCGGGACGTGGATTGGACGCTGCTGAGCATCGTGATCGCCATCTGCAGCGTGGGGGTCCTGCAGATTTACAGCGCCACACGGGGCACCGTTTGGGCCGATGCCTGGTGGAAGCAGATTATTTACGTTGCCGGCGGGCTGCTTCTGATGTGGGTGATCGCCTCGGTGGACTACCATTGGCTGCTTTCCCACGTGGCGCCGATGTACGTGCTTTCCGTGCTCGCCCTGATCGCCACATTCATCATCGGGAAACAGGCGTTTGGATCGCGCCGGTGGATTCCACTGGCGGGCGGGTTTCACTTACAGGTATCGGAATTCGTCAAGCTGGTGATAATATTGTTAGTAGCCCGCTATTTGACTGAATTGAAAACAGAAGATCTGGAATCCCGGGACCTGCTGAAGCTGGCGGGCCTGATCGCGGTCCCGATGTTGTTGGTATTAAAACAGCCGGACCTGGGCACATCGCTCACCTACCTTCCCGCGCTGGTGGTGGGCGCGTTTCTGGCGGGATTGCGATGGCGATACATGATCGTGATCCTGCTGGTGGGTGTCCTGGCTCTCCCGGTAGGCTGGCATTTCTTGAAGGATTATCAGAAAGCCCGGCTGGTCAGCTTTCTGGATCCGGACCGCGATCCGCGTGGCACCGGATATCAGATGATTCAGTCGAAAATCGCCGTCGGCCACGGCGGCATGTGGGGTACGGGCGTGACCAAAGGCACCCAGACGCAGTTGCGTTTTCTGCCCGTGCCCCATACCGACTTCATCTTCTCGGCGTTCGCCGAGGAGCATGGATTTGTCGGCGTGGTGGTAGTGCTCGCGTTGTACTTCGTTCTCAT
Organism: Acidobacteriota bacterium; assembly: GCA_023380575.1. Next base: position 1,222 of record JAMCRM010000199.1, read on the forward strand.
CATGCAGATCGTGCAGAATGCCCAGACCGCACCCGACCGTGCTGGCATGTATATCTGCATGGGGATTGCGGGGATTCTCCTGTTCCATTTGTGGGTGAATGTCGGGATGGTGGTCGGGCGGATGCCGGTGACTGGCATTCCGCTGCCATTGATGAGCGCTGGCGGTTCCAGCGTGTGGTCGAATTTTCTGATGCTGGGGCTGGTCAACAATGTCCGCCTCAGGAGGTTTGTGAATTAGCGTGAGCGCCTGGCGCTCGCGCCGGTAAGTGAGTTTCAAGTTATTGTTCGGGAGCCCGTAAGCGATTCGGAACGGCAGGCGCACAGCGCCTTCTCCGGATCAGGAGTGGTTCCCCGGCTGCCGGTGGTGTTGAGGCGTGCCTCCGCCCCGGTGCTAGAGCGCGATTTTCTGAGCCGCCGGCCGCGGGGCAGCCCGCGGTCAAGCCACGCCGGGTACACTCCTCCCGTTTTGATGTCGTTGCGGGCCGGGAGGTTGAATGTCCAAAGAGCTAGTGATTTCGTCCAATCGCCGCGAAACGAAAGTGGCGGTTCTCGAGGACGATCAGGTCGTCGAAGTTTATTTCCAGCGCGAAAACGAATATTCCCTGGCGGGCAGTATCCATAAAGGCCGGGTCACCCGGGTGCTTCCGGGCATGCAGTCGGCATTTGTGGATCTGGGCCTGGAGCGCGACGCCTTCCTTTACGTCTCCGATTTTTTCGAGGACCACGAAGAATACGACAAAATTGTCAGCAGCGTGGAAGAGAAGATCCTGCGGCTGGAGAAGAACGGTCCGGCCGTCCTGGCCGCTACCGCTGCGCAGGAGGTTCCCGCGCCTCCTCCGGTTGCGGAGGCGCAGCAGGTAGCCGCGGAAACGCCGGTGATGGCGCAACGCCAGCCTCCGGCGGAGGAACGCAACCCGCGCGACCATGACCGTCGCGGCCGGCGTTCCCGCCGCCGCCGTGGCGGACCGAAGGGTCCCGGCCGGGGCTTGCCGGAGTCGAAATTTTTCAACCCTGCCCGCGAGGAGCGCGCCAGCGGACCTGCCGCTTCTGTTCCCGCCGGAGAGAGCGTCGCGGATGAGGACATGGTAGTTCTGCCGGGAGAATCTCTGGCGAAGTACCGCGGCCGCGAGCAATCCGAGGGCGACGACGTTGCCCCGTATGCCGGAGCGTCCTTCGAGGATGCGGAACCGGATGAAGGCGGCGAACCCGAAGGCGTCGATGCGGCCGAAAGCGAAGCGCTTGACACGGAATCGCACTTCTCCGCCGAGGCGGAGGCCGCCGCCGAAGTTGCCGAAACCGCCGAGGATATTGAAGCGCCGGCGATCGCGGAAGCTTCCGAAGCCGTCACGGCGGAGGACGTGCAGCCGGCCCTCGTGCGGGAATCCGCCGAGCCCGAGCCGCTGGCGATGGAAGCCGAGGCGCCGCCTGCGCCGGAGGCGGAAACTGCGGCCGCGGAAAACGATGCCGTCGAAGGGATCGAATCCGAAACGCCCGAAACGGTGGCCGCCGAAGCGGAAGCCGCGGAAGCGGAAGGCAGCGGCGCCGCCGTGGCCGAGACGGAAGAACCGGAACCGGCGCGGATCATTACCAGCCTCACCGCCACGTTGCGGGAACAGGGTCCCCGCTACCTGCACCGGGTATCCCGCCGCATGCGCCGTAAGGCGCGGGGCGAGTTCCCGGCCGAACAGCAACCGCAGCGATCGGCCCAGCCGCCGCGGCAGGAGCAGGCGCGCGTGGCTGCCCGGCCCGCGGAAACGGGTAAAGGCGAGAAACAACCGTTGATCAGCGATCTGCTGCGCGAAGGCCAGGAAATCATCGTCCAGATCGCCAAGGAGCCTTTGGGCCAGAAGGGCGCCCGGATCACCTCCCACACCGCCCTTCCGGGCCGGTTCCTGGTGTACATGCGGACCGTGGACCACATCGGCG
>JAMCRM010000200.1 GCA_023380575.1 Acidobacteriota bacterium
ACCGGTTACGCCAGCGTGGAAACCGCCGTGCAAGCACTCAAGCGCGGCGCCTACGACTACATCACCAAACCGGTGGACCCCGACGAACTCTCGCACCTGGTGGCGAAAGCCCTGGAACACCGGCGCGCGCGCCGGGAGGTGGCGCGGCTCCGCGAGAACTTGCAGGAGATTTTTCCCAGCACAGAGCTGATCGGCAAGAGCCCGGCCATGAAGAGCGTGGTGGAGCACATCGAGATGGTGGCCCCCACCGACGCCACCGTGCTCATCACGGGCGAGAGCGGCACGGGCAAGGAAGTGGTGGCGCGGGCGATTCACGCCGCCAGCCCGCGGCGCTACATGCCCATGGTGGCCATCCATTGCGGCGCGCTCACCGAAACGCTGCTCGAAAGCGAACTGTTCGGCCACGAAAGGGGAGCCTTTACGGGGGCACAGTACCGCAAGAAGGGCAAGTTCGAGGTGGCCGACGGCGGGACCGTGTTTCTGGATGAGATCAGCGATATCAGCCTGAAGACTCAGAGCGACATGCTGCGTGTGCTCCAGGAGAAGGAGATTGTGCGGGTAGGCGGCAACCAGCCGATCAAGGTGGATTTCCGGTGCATCGCGGCTACCAACAAGAACCTGGAGGGCCTGGTGAAGGCCGGGACATTCCGTCCGGACCTGTACTACCGGCTGCACGTTTTCTGTATTGAATTGCCGCCTCTGCGGGACCGCCGCGAGGACATTCCGCTGCTGGTGAGCCATTTTCTGAACAAGTTCTGCATGGCCACCAGCCGGCCCGTGCCGCAGGTTTCGCAGGATGCCATGGACCTGCTGATTCGTCACGACTGGCCGGGGAACGTGCGGGAACTGGAGAACGCGGTGGAACGGGCGCTGGTGGTGGGCCGGGCCAACGAGATCCGGGCCACGGACTTCTCCTTCCAGTTCCAGAACGAGCCGATGCCGGCGGGCCGCACACTTGATGACGTGGAGCGCGCGCACATCGAGCGTGTTCTTCGCGAAACCGACAACAACCTGTCACGGGCCGCGCGCATTCTGGACATCGACCGGACCACCCTGTACAACAAACTGCGGCGCTACGGCCTCAAGTGACGTCCATCCACCTTGTGGGAGTAGGAGCCTTCGGCGTGCAGCCCGCGGCGGCGGTGCTGGAAACGCTTGCCGAAGCGCTCCCGCCTGTCTTCCAGGTGTCCTGCCAAGTGCGCCATCAAGGGTTGGATGCAGCGGCTGCGCTGGATCCCAACCGGGGGCAGTACTACTCGACGGAGATTCTCAAGCGGCTGCTGCCGCTGGCGGGCCCGGAGACACGAGTGCTGGGAGTGACGGTGCTGGATCTTTACGTTCCGGTCCTGACATTCGTGTTTGGGGAGGCGCAACTCGAAGGCCCCTGCGCGCTGGTGTCGCTCCATCGGCTGCGTGAATCTTTTTACGGCTTGCCGGAACGTCGCGAACTGACGGCGGAGCGGCTGCAGAAGGAGGCGGTGCACGAACTGGGCCACACCTACGGGCTGCGCCATTGCCCGGACTGGCGCTGTGTCATGGCCTCCAGCCACGGGGTGGAGTTGCTGGATGTAAAAGGCGCGGATTTTTGCCAGCGCTGCCGCCGTGCGGTGGTGGCACAGGACATGGTGCTCAGCGCACGATAGCGCCGCCCATGCCGGCCCGAGGTCCGGCATGGCAGCCTGGAAAGGCTGCTTCACCTTCAGGGCTTGGTGATGGCGATCAGCTCGATGCCTTCCTTCTTGCCCAGGTTCCTGGAGTATTGCTTGTCCTTGGCGTCGTTCCAGTGCTCGTGCACCCCGCAACTGGTCAGGGGCTTGCCATCCCCGTTGGGGTCGTACACCGTGCCGGAAGGAGGCTTGGGCGCCAGGGCGGCTTCATGCAGGTAGTTGTCCGGGTTGCCGCGCACCTGCGTGGCGCGGGGTTCGTTGCGGAGCAGGTCCAGCCCCACCGAGTCGATGGCGATGGGATCCTGGGAAACCAGCAGGCTGGAGGCCCACTGGTTGCCGAAGGAGGCCCAGCGGTAGACATAGCCTTCGTTGTGCTCGGCCGTGTACAGGCCATCCAGCAGATATAACAGCGTTTTGCCGCCGAAATGCTTGTACCCGATCAGGTCCACCAGGCAGGCGTAGGAACCCATGTCCCGGTCGCGGTCGCCGGTGGAATGCAGCACACGCGGAATCCAGCCGCCGTCGTTGGGGAAGTACACCGAGCCGAAGTGATTCTTGGCGGTCAGGGTGACGCCGAACAGCCCGTGCGCGCGGAGCAGTGCGAAGTTGATGAGGTACTTGGCCTCGGTTACAGTTTTCGGCGGATAGGCCACGGGCAGGTCGGGATCGGCAAAATGAATGGGGGCGTTCATGTCCGGCTCCGCCAGCACGCGCCCGTTGATGCCCTTGCCGGGGCCGGAGACGTACTTGACTGCCTTGAAGTTCGGATTCGGATTGGCCCTGATTTTGTTATAGATGGGGTCGCCGACCCAGCGGCCCGTGCAAGCCTCGTACAAGGTGATATCTTCGCCGCGCACGCCCGCCTTTTCGATCAACTGGGAGACGAGGGCATACACCATGTGGGGACTATGGGTGCCGATGGAGGGACCCCAAGTGCGGCGGTCCTGGTTGCCGTTGACCTTGATGGCGATCTTCTCACCCGGCTTGTACCCGGCCTTGCCGCCACCGTGGGTCTCGTTGAAGAAGCTGAACAGGGACTGCCAGGCCGCTTTGTCCGTTTTCTGGCCGGTAAGCGACTGAAGCGAACGGGACATCATGCCGTTGACGGCTTCCTGGTCGTTGTTTGCGTCATCCCACCAGTTCCCGGTCTTGCCATCCCACTTGGCCGCGGAGGCATCGCGATCCCATACGACCCTGCCGGGGAAAATGCCCTTTCCGGCGCCCATGGGGGTATTGGGCGGTTCGGAGGGCGTGAAGTGCTGGGTCCCCTGGCCCATTTGGGCAACCGCGTCGAACGTGGTGGCGAGAGGCAGCCAGAGGGCCATGGCGGCCAGCAGCAAGCCCGCCGCGGCCAACGCGACGCGGCTGCGGCCGGCCAGGCGCAGGGCGCGGGAATAGAGCGCCTTCATGCTGAGCAGCCCGGCTAGCCAGAGAACGAATCCGCTGGCTAGGGGCGCGGCGGCCCGCTGGCAGGGGTAAGCCGCACGGGAGGGTTTCGGAACCACTCGCACAAGGAACCATACCAGAGAAGCAAATCCGGTGATGGCCGCGGCCACCTTCAGCCGGCCATGCTTCGCGCAGGATTGCTGCTCACACGGATGATGCATGAGTTTCGCCTCCGATTGAAGCCCAATTATAAGCCAAGGCGCTTGCCGCTGTCATGGCAGCGGGGTCTGTTTTCAGCGCCGGAAGCGAAAATGTAACACCATTTCGCTGGAGACCGGCCTGCCGTTCCTCTCGGCGGGTTGAAACTCCCATTCGCGGGCGGCGTCCCGGACGAGTCCAGCCACCATGGGCTGCGTTCCCCTGCGCAGGAACTCCGTTCCCAGCACGCGGCCGGTCTCGTCGATGCGGACTTTGAGGTCCACTTCATCGGTATCGTCCGCCAGGAGGCTGGGCGGCACGGCGGGCTTCACTTCGCGCAGCGGGCGCGGCGGCGCGAAACCGTCACGGGTGTTGTGCTTGCCGCGCAAACGGCGCAGCAGAGGAATCCTGGAGACTACCCGGGAAAGGCCGGAGGGTGGCGCAGGTTCGGCGGTCACGGTGGCCTGCGTGTGCAGTCTGGCGAGGGGTTCCGGCGCCAGGTGGACTTCAGGTGGTACGGCCGCCGGAATATTCGAGGGCGGCTCGATGAGCGCCGTCCGGGGCGCCGGACGCCTGGGAGGAAAGAGACGGTCGGCTCCCCCGGACGCTCCACGCCTGCCAAAATGGACGGTGCGGGGCTTCAACTCCGGATATGAAGCATCTGCGTCCTCGCGATCCCCGGAAGGCGGCGCCGGCACGGGCAGCGGTGTCAGGGCCTGCGCGGGGATCTCATGGACGGGCGGCCGCACTGTGGCCGCCGCGGGAGCAAAAGTCCGGACGATCTCGCTACGCACGCCCCCGGCGCCGTTCACACGGAAATCGAAAGCCACATCCGGCGTGGAAGGGAAGTAGACGATGCTGCCCAGCGCCAGTTCCCGCGAGGTCAGCCGCATTTCATATGCGCTCACTCCGTCGGTGATCTTGACAACGGCGCCCCGGGCGCGCCGCACCAGCGGCGAAGTCTTGTCCCAGAGGAGTTTGAGGGCCGGACCATCCTTTTCGACGTGCAGCGCCAACAGCGGAGCGGGCGCACCGTGATGCAGCGACAGTATGCCGACGGAGAGGAGCGCGGCCGCAGTTCCGGTGGCAACCCACAAGCGCTTGTCACGAAAGAACCCGAATTGCGGCAGTGTCCAGCGCGGAGCGGCCGGTTCCGGCGGCTGTTCCTGGGGACGGGGCGATGGCTGCGGGGCTTCGGAAGGACGCGGCACGATGCGGTATTCCCCGGCGAGCAGTTGGCGGCTCTCGAACGGAAACGAAAGGTACGGGGCTTGGCGCCGCAGGTCGCCGTCCTCCCAGAAAAAGAAGCCGGCCTGGGCTTCGCCTGAAGCCGGCCGTATGAGCAGGAAAACGTGATTCGGATGGTTAAAGTAATCGTTGATGATGGAGAAGTCATCCTGGTCTAAATAAAGGCCGGGACGCGTGTGAAGCCGGAAGTATCCAACAACCGTAAGACGGCTCTGGGCGGCGTGGCGCAATCTCTTTTCAAGCGCGGCGCGATCCTTGCCGGAGAGGACATAGGAAGGTCCGCGGCTATGTTCGGACACCAGGGGCTCAAAGTCCTCTACGACGGTTACGCGCGGGTCGGAAGACTCGAATTTGCCCAGCAGCAGGCCGCCGCTCTCGGCAGCCCGCTGCCCCTCGCGCTGTGCGCGGGCTTCGAGCGTCGCGCCCATGCGCTCGATGGCCTGGAGGCTCAGATGGATCGCGATCTGTTTGCCGGGAGGTTCCCAAACATACACCGGCGCTACACGCAACGGCATTGCCAAAAAGAGGATACCCCGGGCGTTCCAGGGCAGGCAATTCTATTGCAGCTTCGCCGGTAGGATCCGATACAAACGGCCGGAGCCGGGAGCCTTCAGTTGCGGGAAGGATCGGGCTTGGTCTGCTGCTGCTCGACCAGATGCCAGTTGCCGCGGCCGCACATGTTTTCGCACGCGGGGAAGGACTGGCCCGCAGTGAAGCTCTTCGGTAGTTTGCAGACGGTACACCAGTAAATGCCGGAATGGGGGACGGTAGTGCCAGGTTTGTGATTCATTGCGAGCTTCCATTATGACGCGCGATGACCCAATCCGCCACCGCCTCCATGCGGTCCATGAGGAGATCGGGCGCGGGGTCGGCGAGGCTTTCGGGTTGAAATCCGTAGGTGACCCCGATGGCCATGACACCGGCGTTGCGGGCGGTGCGGACGTCCACGGAGCTGTCCCCCACCACGAGGGTGCGTTCGCGCGTGACGTGGCACTCGCGCAGCAGGGTTTCGACGCCGATCGGATTCGGCTTTTTGAAATCGAAGCTGTTGCCGCCATAGACCTGGCGGAAAAACGGGCCCACCCCGAGGCCCTCGACGATGGCGCGGCTGATGCGGACGGGCTTGTTGGTCAGCACCGCCATGAGGACGCCGGCCACGTGCAGGCGTTCCAGGGATTCGCGCACGCCGGGGTAGAGCACGGTGTAATCGAGCTTGTGCTCGCCGTAGTACTCGAGAAAATACTCGAGGCTCTCCTCCACTTCCGCCTCGGTGGCCTGCTCGCCGAGCGCGCGGCGCATCAGCATGGGCGCGCCGTTGCCCACGTAGGAGTACACGCGCTGGTTATCGAGCGTGGCCATGCCCATGTGGCGCAGGGTGGCGTTGACGGCCTGGGCCAGGTCCAGCTTGGAATCGATAAGAGTTCCGTCCAGATCGAAGATGACGAGATCCATAGGGGCCGGGGGCGAACACGCCCGCAAATTCCAGTTTACGCCGTGGCCTTGGCGCGGCGCCGGCGCGAAGAGTCGGCGTGCACGGATTTGCGGCGGGGACGGCCCAACTCGTACTCGAGCATCTTTCTTTGCAGGGTATTGCGATGGATCCCCAATTGCTTGGCGGCGGCGGAGCGGTTTCCGGAGGTGCGTTCGAGCGTACGCGCGATGAGCGTCTTTTCCAGGATCTCCACGGCCTCTTCCAGGAAAAAGCCGCTACCGATCAAGTGCTCTACCAGGCTGTCAAATTCTTCTCTCATTCCGGATCCTCTTTTTTGCTTGGCAGTGCCCGCATTCCTTTGCGCACGGTATGGTTCCAGGCGGACTTCACCTCGTCGTAGCTGTCCCGGAAGCCCTCCCGCAATTCATAGGGCGCCATGGAAGCGCAGAAGCGCGCGGCGTCCATGACATAGGGCGCGAACTTTGATTCGATTATGGGGCGCGGCGGGTTGGGACCGCGGCCGAATGCCATCACGGCCATCAGCAGGGCTACCGCGATCACCACGCCGCGAATGGCCCCGAAGCCGGCGCCCAGCAGGCGGTCGAAGAACGACAGGCCTGTGGCCTTCATGAGCCCGCGGAAAATTCTGGCGGCCAGTCCGCCCAGCAGCACGACGGCGCCGAAAATGAGCAGGAAGCCGACCAGGTTGGCGAGCGGCCGCGAGCGCAAATAGGGGTAGAGATAACCCGCCGCCGTGCCATAGAACCACGAGCCGAGCACCAGCCCCGCAATCACCGCGGCGAAGCCTATGAGCTCGCGGGTAAGTCCTTTCGAAAAGGCCGTGACCACCGATCCCGCAACCAGAATCAGCAGTACGATGTCCAGCCAGTTCATAGCGGTTTTCCGGTAAGCGCGCGGTACGCCTCCCGGTACTTGTCGCTGGTCTTGGCGGCGACATCGGGGGGCAGGGGAGGCGCGGGCGGTTGCTTATCCCAATGAATGGATTCCAGGTAGTCCCGCACAAACTGCTTATCGTAGGAGAACTGCGGGCCACCGGGCCGGTAGGAATCAAGCGGCCAGAAGCGCGAAGAATCCGGCGTGAGCACCTCATCGCCCAAAACCAGTTGGCCGCCGATGAAGCCGAACTCGAATTTGGTGTCGGCGATCAGGATGCCGCGCGATTCGGCGTACTTCGCCGCGCTGCGATAGATGGCGAGGGTAAGGTCCCGCAGACGGGCGGCAAGACCGGCGCCGACCATGGAGGCCACAGTTTCAAACGAAACGTTTTCATCGTGTCCGGACTGCGCCTTGGTGGACGGGGTGAAGATGGGCTCCGGCAGCCGGTCGCTTTCGCGCAAGCCGGCCGGCAACGGAATTCCGCACACCGTGCCGTTTTTCTGATATTCCTTCCACCCGGATCCCGCCAGATAGCCGCGCGCCACGCACTCGATGGGCACCATTTCGGCGCGCTTGACCAGCATGGAGCGGCCTTCCAGTTGTTCGCGGTAGGGCCTCAGCGCGGCGGGATATTCGTCCACGGCGGCGGTGATGAAGTGCGTGGGCGTCACGTCGCGCAGGAAATCGAACCAGAAGATCGATAGCTGCGTGAGCACACGGCCCTTCTCGGGTATTCCCGTGGGCAGGATGTAGTCGAAGGCCGAAATGCGGTCCGTCGCGACGATCAGCAGTTGATCGCCGGCGGTATAGACATCGCGCACCTTGCCTCTTGCGTAGCGTTGGAAACCAGTCAGATCCGTTTCGAGAAGAATATTGCGTTCGGGAGATTTCACGAATTCCTCAGAGCTCACGGGGGGTAAAGAAAAATCATAACGCGAGCGCGGGATTTGTCAAAGGCAATTTCGGAGTGCATTGTGGTTCAACGTTTCCGGAACTAACCAGGGTTAGCATGCGGCGGACCGCAAGTACCATGAACGGAGGGTACCGGCGACGGACGTGAACTACCCTTTGATGACACCAATAGGGCGAAGCCGCGCCACCTTGCGGGCTAGACCGGCCTGGTGTACCACCTCTATTACCTCGTCCACATTCTTGTAGGCTTCGGGAAGTTCTTCGAGAATCCCGTCCTTTGTCTCGCTGCGCACAAGAATGCCGGCTTCCTCGAGTTTGCGGGTCTCCTGGCGCGCATCGCGGCCCTTGCGGACGGCGGTGCGGCTCATCAGGCGGCCGGCTCCGTGGCACACGCTGCCAAAGGTTTCGCGCATGGAGCCTTCCGCGCCGGCGAGCACCCAGGAAGCCGTCCCCATACTGCCGGGAATAAAGACGGGTTGCCCGATGGCGCGGTACGCCGGCGGCACCTCGCGATGGCCCGGAGGAAAGGCGCGGGTGGCGCCTTTGCGGTGCACCAGCAGGTCGCGGCGGCGGCCTTCCACTTCATAGCGTTCGGATTTGGCGATGTTATGACAGACGTCGTAAATGAGATCGAGCCGGGCGGCATCGCCGAAGACACGCCGAAAGGCCCCGCGCAGAAAGTGCAGAATAGCCTGGCGGTTGGCCCAGGCGAAATTCGCGGCGGCCCGCATGGCGGCCAGATAGCGCTGTCCTTCGGCGGAACGCACGGGAGCGCAGGCCAACTGCCGGTCGGGAAGCGTAATGCCATATTTCGGCATCACCTTGTTCATCTCGGCCACGTAATCCGTGCAGACCTGATGTCCCAGCCCGCGCGAGCCGGAATGTATGAGCACCACCACCTGCCCAGGGGAGAGTCCCATGGCCGCCGCGGCGGTTTCATCGTGCACTTCCTCTACATATTGCACTTCCAGGAAATGGTTGCCGCTGCCCAGGGTGCCGAGCTGCGGCGTGCCGCGCTCTTTGGCGCGCGCGGAAACGGCGGCGGGGTCGGCGTCCTCCAGGGCTCCCCCGGCTTCCGCCAATTCGGCGTCGCGCGCCTCGCCGTAACCGTTCTCCACCATCCATTGCGCGCCGTGCGCGAGCACGGCATCCAGTTCCCTGGGCTTCAGCTTGATGAAACCGGAGCTGCCGGCGCCGCACGGTACGTCGCGGAAAACCTGGTCAATGAGATCGCGCAGGCGAGCGCGGACCTCGCCCACCGGGAGCGTGGTGCGAACCAGCCGCACGCCGCAGTTGATGTCGAAGCCCACGCCGCCGGGAGAGAC
>JAMCRM010000201.1 GCA_023380575.1 Acidobacteriota bacterium
ACATCCCACCGCTCATCCCGGTCGTTGCGGTACCCTTCAATCCAGCGCCGCGTATAGCTCTTGCGCCCTTAAAGCCAGAGTCTTGCATCATGGGACCGAAGGAGCAGCAGTTCTCTCTCCGTAAACCCCCCGTCGTCCTCCTGACCTCCCGTCGCCGCCACGCACTCAGCCAGTTCTCCGCTCGCCCCGACCATCGGCAGATAGAGCCACGCCGGCGTCAGGACGAAGGCGAGCTTGCCGTGCGGCTTGCGCCCGGGCTCCGCATGATCGGGTTGCGCGGCGCGCACGACCGGCGCGGCCGCAAGAAACGCGGCGAGTAGAGGCAAAGCGAGTCTGGTATGTTTCACTACTTGAAATCCCCCTCTGAGTGGGCCCGGAACGGTGCCGGGCCGGCGAAATCCATCAATCAGGTCGATGCAGAAATGGGGAGGCAAGTGACGCGGCTGTGTCCCTGCGCCACCGCAGGAGCACCACGCAACCGAATATGGTGAGTAGGGTGACAACGGCGCCGGGAACGAAATATGTGGAGTGGTAGTCCAGGTCCACGTCCCCTTCTCCCGCCGGCACGACTACGCCGATCAGGGCGTGGTCCACGGGGAATACTTTCAGGCCGCGCGCACCGGCGTTGGCGGTCCACCCGGCAAGATAGGAGTTTCCCACGCGCACCAGGCTCTGGGTCGCGCAGCGGTAGTGTATCCGGTAGTGGCCCGGCGTGAACTGGGTGACGCGAGCCGTGCCGTTGGCGTCCTGCGAACTTACGGGGACGCCGGCCGGCACCAGACTTTCGGTTGACTGGTCCAGGCTGGCCAGTCGCTGCCTGCTTTCCTCCGCGGACCGCACCGGGACCAACCGCCGCGGGAAATTCGCGCGCGGCAGCGCAGTGGGATTGGCGCGCACCGAGCCGTTCTGCATGTCGAGCCACCGGCTGACGTTAAGCCCGTCCCGCAACTTCGGGTTCGCCTGCATGGCCGAGACGTAATCCGCATAGCGGGTGAACGGCATCGGCCCGTAGCCGTAAGTGACTTCGGTCCGCTCGTCCAGGAAATGGCTCATCGGGCCGAAAGAACCGAAGTGCTCCGGCGCATCGAAGCGCGTTAGCGGAGGCAATCCGGAAACCACGGCACGGCGAAACAGGTCCTCCTTGGATCCATACAGCGTTTCATAGCTGATGCGTGCGTAAGCCAGCGGGTTGGTAGCCGACTGGAAATAGAACAGGTCAACACAGAAAACCACCAGAACGGCGGACGCCAGCCACTTGAGATTCCATTTGCCGGCCACTGTCGTGAGTCCCGCGGCGGCCATCAGCGCCAATCCCAAAGCGGGTACGAACCAGATATTCACCGGGGCGCGCACGCTGCTGAATCCAGGCAGGCGCGCCACCAGCAGGTACAACCCCGCCGATTGCCCCATGGCATACCAGATCGTGGGAATCACCAGCCACAGCCCGGTCCGGCGCAAACGAGCATTCCAGCACCCTGCAATGGCTAGGGGCACCAGCAGAATCCCGGCATAGAAATAGAACTGCGTGATGTCCTGGGGGCCGCGGTAAACTGTCGAAAACACTCCGTAAGAATCGGGGTTGATCAGGGTTGCCAGGGCCTTGACGGGCATTATACCCTCGGTACGCTTCACGCCTTCAAGCGACGAACGGATCGAGTTTACCGCCAATTCGAGGCCCGGACCGGTGGCAATGGCGGAAATGAGCGTTCCGATTATGGGCACGGCCAGAGCCGATCCCATGATGCGGGCCCAACGCCTTGGTTCCCGCACCACCCGCCCGGCGGCGAACAGGCCCAGCGCCAGGAAGCTGTAGAGAATGGTCTGAAAGTGCCCGGCCAGAATCATCATTCCCGCTGCCAGTCCGCCCAGCGCGGTGTTTCTCAGCGCGTTCGATTCCATGCCGCGGTCGAACAGGAGCAGCAGCCAGGGCATCCAGGCGGCGCACTGCAGCATGGTGGTGTGGGAACTGTGGCCCACGAAGAAACCCGAGAGACCGTAGCAGAGCCCTGCCAGAACCGCCGCCCGGCGCTCCCCCACAAGCCGCAGCGCCAGAAAATAGGCGCCGAAGCAGGCCAGCAATGCATGCAGCCAGTGCTCCGCCACGAGCACCCGCGGCGTCACGCCTATCAGGAAGAACGGCCAGTTCAATGGATACCAGGCGCCCACTTGCGGGTCGGCCAGAAACGGATAGCCCGCCCAGGGATAAGGCGTCCAGAAAGGAATTCGCCCGGCATGCAGTTCCTGCGAGAGATAGTCCTGCACTACCTGGTAGTAATCGGCCGCATCCCACAGAATCGAGGTCTGGCTGGACGTTATGGGAACCCAGTAGCAGGCCAGCGTCACGAGAACCAGGATGGCCGGGCCGAGTATGCGCCACATATCTGTGGTGGAGTCCGGAGCCGGCTTTTCAGGGCCCAGGCGACCCTTCTTGGATCGTTTGGACATAAGATGGTTCTGTCTGGCGGACATCCGATTCTAGCAAGTGGGCGCAAATTCCGGCGATCGCATAAAATGGGACCATGCTCCGGAAGCTGCGGATTGAGGAGATCATCGCGAGGTATCCGAAATCCCGCCCGCCGTTATCCGAAGCGCATCGTCGAAGCTACACGGAGCACTATCTTTCGAACCGTTCCGGTAAGCGTGGACTCTCCAAAGCCGTGTTGAAGCTTGAGGGGTGGATGCACCGCCGGGTTGCCGCGCGTGTCTCCGGCAGCATACTGGAACTCGGCGCCGGCAATCTCAATCACGTCCCCTATCACCCGGGCGCCGGCGTGTACGACGTTGTGGAGCCGTTTCGCGAACTTTGGCAGGACAGCCCTTACCGGGGACGTCTGCGGCGCATCTATTCGGATTTATCGCAGGTGCCACGAACCGAGCGTTACGACTGCATCCTTTCGATCGCGGTTCTGGAGCACCTCACCGAACTTCCTTTCATTCTGGGTTCGACGGCGCTGCTCCTGTCCGCCAACGGAAGTTTCCGGGCGGGCTTTCCGAGCGAGGGCGAAATGCTTTGGGGGCTGGCGTGGCGTTTCACCACCGGAGTGGAGTACCGGCTGCGGCGGGGACTCGATTACGGCGCGATTATGCGTCACGAACACGTCAACACCGCGCGGGAGATCCTGGGGTTGCTAAACTATCTCTATCAGAGCGTGGATGTTTCGCGCTTTCCCTTGCCTATTGCCCATCTCAGTTTCTATTCGGCCGTAATTGCCCGGCGCCCTCGCCTCGACCGCTGCCGCGCTCTATGCGGAAGCGGGGGTCAGGTCCACGGATTACAGTTGAACAGGCCTTTTGCTCTATGACGAACCTCAAGGTTTCCGGGGATGCCGCCGCGCCGACGATTAGCCTGGTCATACCGACTTACAACGAGAAGGAGAATGTTGCCGCCCTTTACAAGGCGGTGCGCTCCGCTATGCGGGGACCGGAAACGCTGGAAATCATCTTTGTCGATGATGGTTCCACGGACGAAACCGCGGCGTGCGTGCGGCGTGTGAGGGCCGCGGACCCCGCGGTGCGCCTGCTCCGTTTCGGCCGTAATTTCGGGCAGCAAGCCGCCCTGGCGGCGGGCCTCCAGGCCTCCCGCGGAGCAGCCGTGATCACCC
>JAMCRM010000202.1:0-5347 GCA_023380575.1 Acidobacteriota bacterium
ACACCCGCACATAGGCCCGGGTGTTGGCTCTGAGCCCGTTCACCAGCGAAAGCACCTGCTCCACCGATTTGGGCTGGTTGCCGATCATCTGGCGGAAATCGGTCAGGTTCGTGGTGGCAGCGTCGGCGACCGTGAAGTACAGCGGCCCGGCGGGCGCGCCCACGGGCACTGTGTAAGCCGCCCGGCGGGTCATTTCCTTGCCGTTTTCGCCGCTGAGCACAATGGTCAATTCCACTTTCTCGCCAGGGTGCACGTCCGGGCGGCCGGCATATACCTGGTCGATCTGCATCTGCTTCTTGTCGTCGAAGGACTCAATTTCGAGTGCCACGCGCCGCAATGCCAGGGCGTCGAAGCCGCTCTGCAGCACGTATGCCAGGGGCACGGCCGTGGAGAGCGAAGCCAGCACCGCCGAGCCGTTGTCAGCGGCGTACATGTTGTTCACCAGAAGAGGCGCGGGCGACCCGCGCAGGTCGATCACGCCCTTCACGCGGAAACTCGAGGCGCCCACCGTGCGCTCGGTAGCGTCAATGGCCGAAAAGACCGCCATCTGGATGAGCAGAGGCGCCATGTAGCGGTCCCCCACCATCTGCATGGAGTAGCTGTCCGACTGCTTGCCTCCCCGGGAGACCACAATGGAGACCGGCACCATGGGGACGCGGTGGCCGATTTGGCCGTATACCGCCGTGCTGCGGTCCTGCGAGATGGTCCCCATGAGCTCACGCGACGTGGAAATCTTAAAGGAACTGTTCAGAGTGGGCAGCAGCGTAATGACTTCCGCGCGGGAGAAGGGCAGCGCCGTGGAACCCACTGAGAGGAAGCGATGCCCGAAGGCGAAGATGCGGTCGCCATCGATGTAGGTGACGGTGCCGTCCGCGCCGACGCTCATATCGCCCGACATGAGTTCCACGCTGATCATGGAACCGGGCTTCAGCGCTGAAGGGAGACCCATGCGCAGGTCTGTGCGGCCCCCTGCCGTAATGCCCTGCCGGGGTTCCAGACCCAAGGCGCGCAACTGCGGCGCGAAATGCTCGATAGCGGCGCGGGTGAAGCCGCCGAAAGAAACCGGGGTGGCCACATCCACCATGCGGGAGCCGCCGGCCAGGGCGTCCTCGGGGCGTGCAAAGGCTTGGGTCAGATCCTTTTCGGCGAGGCTGATGCGCGCGCGCCGGACGGGGTCCGCGGGCGCACTCGCCACCTTCAGCATCTCCTCAATCGGGCGGATTCCCGCGATGGGCTCCGTGGCGAACGGAAACGCCATGGCCACCGCGCCTGCCAGCTTTCCGCCGATATAGACGGGGCTGCCGCTCATCCCCTGCAGCACGCCCGTGCGGCCCAACGGTCCCCCGGACAGGCGTGCCAGGATCAGCGACTGCTTAGGGCCGATGTTGTCCATCACGCCCAGGATCTCTACCTGGAAGTCCTCAATCCGGTTCCCGGCAAACACAGTCTTGCCGGTGCCCCGCATACCGGGCCTGATATCTCTCAGGGGAAAGAAAGGAGATTGGGCACACAGAGTGGTAACCAGGAGAAAAAGCGGCGCAAAGCTGCGAACCACTCCCTTATTGTAACTCCGAGCCTGGATTTCCCTTAGCGCCCTCAGGCAGTTACCTGTATGGGAGGTGGTGTACTATTTCGTACTATGAGCCGGAGCGGCGGCCGGCATGATCCAGAAGTAGATCCGGTGGCCTTCAAGTTCCACCACCTTGTTCGGCTGCCAGTCGCCCATGTCAAAATCGTGGGAAACCACCCGCGTGCCCGGTTTGAGTTCCGCGAACAACTTGGGCTTGAGCTTCAGGTTCACGGAGGGGAGCAGATACAGGGTGACCACCGTGGCGTTTCTCAGGTCCGCTTTGAAGAGATCTTCCTGGCGGAAGGTAACGCGGTCCGTAACGCCCGCTTTTTGAGCGTTCTCATTGGCTTCCTTGATGCGTTCCGGGTTCAGGTCGTAGCCGACCCCATGGGCCCCGAACTTCTGCGCGGCCGTGACCACGATACGGCCGTCACCGGACCCCAGGTCATAGAGGACGTCGGTCTTTTTCACATTGGCCAGTTTGAGCATTTGCTCCACGACGTTCTCGGGCGTCGGAACATAGGGACCCTCCAGGTCGGGATCCTGGGCGCAAAGGGGCGCCATCATGCAGGAGCCGAGCAGCAAAGCGAGGGCGAGCAGTCCGGTCGATCTCACAATCTTTCCTCCCGAAGTGGACAGCAAACGGAAGTGTACCTGATTAGCACCGGGAAGTCACCCACGAGGGTCTGAATTGCGAAATAATGGTTACCGATGCCGACGAAATCGCAACCCCCCGCGAAGCCCGGCGATAACCAGATCCGGGCACTGGCCGACAAGCGCATTCGGGAAGTTCTCAAGACCCACGGGCCGGACCTGCCGGAAGCGGCCGTCCTGGAAGGTTTCCAGGACTGGGTGCTGCCCGACCGTCACCTGGCTCTGATCCGCGAGCGCATCGAGCGTTGGCGGCTGGTAGCGGCGAAGAAAGCGTCCCGCAAGGCGCAAGCGTAGCTTCGCCGTCCACTGCACAGCGGATCGATTCGGAAGTGGTGAGGAGCCGGGCCCCTTGGCTCACTCCCAATGCACAAGGGACGCAAATCCCGCGATGGCGTAGAGCCGATTCTTTCGTTTGAGAGTTTTATGGTGCGCCCGGGGTGACTCGAACACCCGACCTTCTGGTTCGTAGCCAGACGCTCTATCCAACTGAGCTACGGGCGCTCTTGGTGAAGGTTCCTTTTTAGAGTAGCGAGTCGTGCGCGATTTCGCAAGTCCTGCCCATGCCGCGTGCTATTTTGGGCTTTCCGGCATGACTGAACGTCTCTACTATACCGATGCCTACATGCGCGAGTTTCGCGCGCGTGTCGTCCAACAGCAGGGCGATCTCGTCTATCTCGACCGCACCGCGTTCTACCCCACTTCCGGTGGCCAGCCTTTCGATACGGGATCGATCGCCGGAGCGGCGGTGCTCGAGGTCATCGACGAGGGTGACCGCATCGCACACCGCACGGCATCTCCCATCACTCCCGGGGAAGCCGCGTGCAGCGTCGATTGGGTTCGCCGCTTCGATCACATGCAGCAGCACACCGGCCAGCACCTGCTCTCGGCCGTGTTTGCCGATCTGTTCGATGCCGGCACGGTCGGGTTCCACCTGGGCCAGGATACCTCCACCATCGACCTCGATAAGACCTCCCTCACCCCCGATCAGGTCTGCCGGGCCGAGGAGCGCGCCAACCGCATTGTTTTTGAGAACCGTCCCGTTACCGTGACATTCGAAGATTCCGCAACCGCCCGGAAGTTGCGAAAGCCTTCGGAGCGCGAAGGCACCATCCGGATCATCAATATCGACGGCTTCGACCGCAGCGCCTGCGGCGGGACGCACGTGCGGTCCACCGGCGAAATCGGACCCATCCTGATTCGCAAGCTGGAAAAAATCCGCGCCTCGCTGCGGGTGGAATTTCTGTGCGGCCTGCGTGCGGTGCGGCGCGCCCGAGCCGATTTCGAGGCCCTCACGCGCGTTGCGCAGATGTTCTCCGCGGCTCTCGATGAGACGCCCGGCATGGTAGCCGCGCAGTTGGAAGCGGCGCGTGCGGGCGAAAAACTGCGGCGCAAACTGGAATCCGATCTCGCCGCCTATAAGGGCAGGGAATTGTACGACGGCACAGCGCCCGATGCTTGCGGCTTCCGCCGCATCACCCGGCGATTGCCGCAAGGCAGCCTGGAAGAGTTGCGCGGCATTGCACAGAGCTTTACCGCGCGATCGAAAGCCGTTTTCCTGGGAGTGCTGGAGAACCCGCCTTCAGTCCTTCTGGCCGTTTCCGAAGATGCCGGTATCGACGCGGGCAAGGCCGTCAAGAGCTCGGTGATGCAGTCGGGCGGACGCGGCGGCGGCACCGCGCGCATGGCGCAAGGCAGCGTACCCGGTACCGAATCGCTGCAAAAAGTCCTGGAGCATATTACTTCGGTGGTACCTTTTAAGTAGTATTTCTAGTATTTTTCGCCCAGAACAAATTCGTTCACGTGTGTTTCATTACGTAATACGGTTGGATACTCCTTTAATGCGGGCGCGCTTCGAACTACAATTTGACAGGCTATGAAGCGAAGTGCCGTGAACGCGCCACCCACTATCCTCGTAGTGGATGATGAAACGAGCGTATTGAGCGTCATCGAAGCCGTGCTTCGGCGCTGCGGCTATCGTGTGCTGGCTGCTTCGAATGCCGGGCAAGCCCTGGAGATCGCCAAAGCGGAGCCGCGGATCGATCTGCTTTTGGCCGATGTGGTACTGCCGGGCATGAACGGTCCCGATCTCGCGGAGACGCTCATTGCGCGGCGCCGGGAAATGCGGGTCTTGTTCACTGCCGGCATGCCGGACACCGCTTACATTCGCGAGCGCGTTTTCAACCGCAACCTGCCTCTGTTGCCCAAGCCCTTCCTACCCGTCGACCTGGTCCACGCGGTCGGTGACGTTATGGCGCGCCCTCGTGGAGCGCGAACCCACAGGGCTCCCGCGGCCTAATCGAATACCACGGTTTTATTGGCGTAGGAAAGGATCCGGTGCTCCAGGTGCCAATGCACCGCGCGCGATAGCACGATCCTTTCGAGGTCGCGGCCTTTTTGTATGAAATCCTCCAGCCGGTCGCGATGGGACACCCTGGTCACATCCTGTTCGATGATAGGACCGTCGTCGAGCACATCGGTAACGTAATGGCTGGTTGCGCCGATCAGTTTCACCCCGCGCTGGAAAGCGGCATGGTGCGGCCGCGCGCCGCTGAAGGCGGGGAGAAACGAGTGGTGCACGTTGATGATGCGGCCGGGATAACCGGCCACGAAACCCGGAGAGAGCACTTGCATATAGCGCGCCAGAACCACCAGGTCGATCTTGTGTTCCTTCAACAGTTCCAGTTGGTGCGCTTCCACGCGCTGTTTTTCGCCCGCCGCCGTGGGGGTGTGCTGGAACTCAATGCCATAGAATTCCGAAATGGCGCGCGCGTCGGAATGATTGCCAATGACCAGCGGAATGCGGCAGGGCAGTTCTCCGGCCTGATGGCGGTGCAGCAGGTCCACCAGGCAGTGCTGGTAACGCGAGACGAAGATCGCCACGGCGGGTCTGCACGCGGAATATTCCAGCCGCCAGCGCATCCCGAATTGCGAGGCAACCGCGGGAAACCCGGCGCGGAACCCGGCGTCATCCAGGTCGAAACCGTCCAGATCCCACTCCACGCGCATGAAGAAGAGGCCCAGCTCATTGTCCTGGTGCTGGTCGGCGTGGAGGATGTTGGCGCCGTGGGAATACAGAAAATTCGCGATGGCCGCGACCAGGCCTTTGCGATCCGGGCAATCGAT
>JAMCRM010000202.1:5357-6763 GCA_023380575.1 Acidobacteriota bacterium
GCAGCATGTTGAAGGAACTGTTCGATCGCATGCGCACTTCGGCGCGCATGGGCAAGAGGTATTCTCGCTCGCCGATCTTGGCGAAGTCGTAATCGAGCACCGTCTTGGCCTGCTGCACCGGGAACGAGGGCGGCACGTCTTCGGCTTCGAGCGTGATGCGCGTGATCATGTGGGTGTCGCGGTCTATGAAGACCTCACCGCGATAGCCCGCGATGATCTCCTGGCTGTGCTCATAATCGATGTGCCACTGGGAATTGGGCTGCGCCACGCGGTAGGAGAAGACGTAGGTGCGCCGGCCGCGCAGGGTGGCCCAGCGCGCCCATTCGAAGCGCGCCTGGCTGCGGCGCTCGAACAGTTCCTTCAACATGCTGCCGAACTCGCCGGTGGAGGTGGCGCCACCCAGGGACTGATAGTTCTGGTCCGTGAGGCGATTGTTCACCAGGATGAGTTTGTAATCTTCCTTCTGCTCGAAATAGCTCAGGCGCGCGGTGAGGACGTCGTCGGCACGCCACATCTCCAGTCCGCTGGGGTCGAAGTACCGGCGCGTCACCTGCGTGCAGATGAAATTGGGCAGCGACTTGGTGTAGTTCGTGGCAATATCGCGCACTTCGTCGAGCAGCGCCCGTTGCTCCTCGGCGGAGGGCGGCGGGATCTCGGCGGGCTTGGGCGGCGGCGCCTGTTTCACCGGTTTGGGGAGGCTCGCCGAGGCGTCGCGCAGTTGCCGCAAGGCTTCCAAGGTCTTGGGTCCGGCGCCGAAGCCCTGCAAGTCTTCAATGGTGCGATCATCCAGGCTCTCCGACATGCGGCATTTGGAGAGAAACGCTGCGATCTGCTTATCGGGGTGCTTCAGTTCCACCACCGAAGACTTCACGAACTGAAACAACTGGGCCACCGTGAGGGTCGTCTGAGCCGCCAGGCTCACGCACGCCAGAAGCGCGGCCGCCAGCAAACGGGAACGCATACTTGTTTACATTTTCGCACGATTGGCAAAATCGCCTTATCATTCCCCCCTTTGAGGGGCAAGGGCGCGGTGGACACCGCGCCAACTCCCGCCACGGAAAGCAGCCGGGCAGGGAGAACAGAAAGCGATGGGCGCCGGCACTGCGGCCGGCTCAGTCGTCGCGATGGCGCCTGTACCAGCCACGGTGCCAGCCCCGGTCATGGCGTTGATAGCGCATGCCGTGGCGATCCCAATGCCCCTCCCGGCGCCCCCAGTACCCGGGATAGTAGCGCCGTCCGTAATACCGGGGTGCAACCCAATAAGCGCCGGCATAGGGCGGGCGCGACCAGAAACCGGAACGCCAGGCATAATTTTCCCCGGCGGGATAATAATAGCCCGGAACCCACATGTATCCGGGACCAGGGCACGGCGGCCTGTAGACCACAACTGGCGGCGGAGGCGGCGC
>JAMCRM010000203.1 GCA_023380575.1 Acidobacteriota bacterium
GTTTCCGGCGGCAAGCCGGAGCCTGTCAGTGAGAACCGATGCGCATTGCAATCGATACCGTGCCGCTGCTGCTGCGCAGCGCCGGTGTGAAGACGTACGTTTACTACTGGGTGGAGCATCTTCTGCGCCAGGCCGGGGAGAACCGGGTGGAGCTGTTTCCGCTGCTGGACGGCATCAGGGAGTGTGTCCACGAGCGCTCCGTGGCGGGGCCCTTGCGCACCTATAGCGGCATAGCCCTATTGCAGGCCGCCAACTACCTGGGCGACTTCGTCCTGGAGCCCATGGCGCGGCGCATCGACCTCTTCCATCATTCTTCGCAGCAACTGCGGCGCCCGCCGCGCGGCTGTCTGTTAACCGCAACCATTTACGACATGACCTGCTGGCTGGTGCCGGACATGCACTCGGCTGCCAACGTGCGGGCCAACCGGCAATTCGCGGAGCACGTGCTGAAGCGCGCCGCGGGCATGATCGCCATCTCCGCCAGCAGCCGCCAGGATGCCGCCCGCATCCTGGGGCTCGACGCCGCGCGTATCGAGGTGATCTATCCCGGGGTGGCCCCGGCCTTCTTCGATTACGGAGCGGAACGGACGGCCGCCGCAACCCGCAAACTCGGGCTCGCCAAGCCATACGCCCTGTTCGTGGGCACAGTGGAGCCGCGCAAGAATGTTGGGGTGTTGCTGGAGGCTTGGGAACATCTGCCCGCCGATATGCGGGACGAATTCGATCTGGTGATTGCAGGGCCGGCGGGCTGGGGCGACGGGGGCGTTCTGGACCGGCTCCGGTCCGGCATACCGGGCGTGCGCTATCTCGGCTATGTGGCGGAGAGCGATATGCCCGGGCTGAACGCCGGCGCGTCGCTGTTTGTGTACCCTTCGCTCTACGAGGGCTTCGGCCTCCCCGTGGCGCAGGCCATGGCGGCGGGCATTCCGGTAATCACGTCGAATTTATCTTCCCTGCCGGAAGTGGCCGGGGATGCGGGGCTGCTGGTGGATCCCCGCAGCCCCGCCGAACTCCGCGCGGCCCTGGAAAAACTTCTTCCTTTGCCGGACCTGCGCCGCGGTCTGGGGAACAAGGGGCGGGAGCGCGCGCGGCAGTTCCGTTGGGAGTTGTGCGCCGAGAAGTCCTGGCGGTTCTTCCGGACGGTCACAGGAGAGTAAGAGCCTTAGCGGGCTTGGATACTGTCCAAGGTTTCGCGGACCTTGGCGGCGAGCACCTCCGGCCGGAGCGGTTTCTGCAGGAAGGACATGCCGGGGCCAAGGGCGCCGGTGCGCACCAGCACGTCATCGGTGTAGCCGGACATGTAGATAACCCTCGATTTGGGACGCTGCGCGAGAAAACGTTCGCCCACTTCGCGCCCGCTCATGCCGGGCATCACCATGTCGGTGAGCAGGAGGTGAATCGGGCTGGAGTTTGCGCGCGCGATCTCCAGCGCGGACGGGCCGTCCGGCGCTTCGAGCACCGTGTATCCCTGGCGCGAAAGGACGTGTTTGAGCAGGCGCCGGACGCTCTCTTCGTCTTCAACAATGAGGATGGTTTCGGTCCCGCACGCCGGAACGCGTGCGGGTGAGCCGGTCGCATTGGCCTCCGCGGCATCCTGGAAGCGCGGCAGGCAGATGGTAAACGTGCTGCCCTGGCCGGGAGCGCTGCGAGCCCACACGTCTCCGCGGCTCTGTTTCACGATGCCATAAACCGTGCTCAACCCGAGGCCGGTACCTTTACCCTTTTCCTTGGTGGTAAAAAAAGGCTCGAAAAGATGGGACATGGTGCGCGCATCCATACCCTGGCCGGTATCGGTGACACTGAGCATAACGTAAGCCCCCAGCGACACTTCGTGGGCTTCGGCCTCTTCCCGGCTGAACTCGGCACTCCCCGTGCGGATGGTGATACGGCCACCCTGCGGCATGGCATCGCGCGCGTTCAAGACCAGATTCATGATGACCTGCTCCATCTGGCCCGCATCCGCCTTGATCCTGCCGGAGTCGGGCCGGAGCGCGGTAATCAACTCGATATGCTCGCCGATGATGGGGCGGAGCATCTTCTCCATCTCGGCGATGACGCTGTTGAGGTCCAGAATCTTCGGCTCTACGGCCTGACCGCGCGTGAACCCAAGCAGTTGCGAGGTGAGGCGGCAACCCCGATTGGCGGCCTTGCGGATTTCCTCAATCTCGGCCCGGATCGGTTCGGCCGGCTCCAGGCGGTTCAACACGATCTCGCTGTAGCCCGAGATGAGGGTGAGGAGGTTCGCGAAATCGTGGGCAATGCCACCCACCAGTCGCCCGACAGACTCCATCTTTTCCGCCTGCCGCTTCTGGTAATCGGTTTCGGAACCGTCCTTTACCGGGCTGTGGGTGGCGAGAACGCCTTTGATCTGCTGACCGCAAACGGCGGTTAAGGTAGCCAGCACGCAGCCAGTGGAGCGGGAGTTGAGTTCCAGCGCGCAGGTTGCCCTCGACCCGATCATCAGATCCCGCAGGGCCTGCTCGATGGCCGCTCCCGAACCCAGGCCAAAGACCTCGTCACACTTCCGGGGATACACAGAGCCAGGAGCGAATCCGTCCGCTAAGCGGTTCCAGGCTTCGTTGGTGACCCGCACAATGCCGTCGCGGTCCAGCAAGGCAGCCTGCTGGGGCAAAGCATCCAGGACGGCGACGATTTCCGGCCAATCCGGGCGCTGGTTTGCCGCTTCGCCTTCCCCCGCCGGATTGGGAATTGGTATTCCACCTTTCTCCACGTGCTTGGCCGCTTCGAATGGTTGCAATCCCGTTTCCACATCCATGAAATCAACGAATCGGGTCCAACCGCAACAAAAGCAGGTAAAAATATCTACATCTGTAAGCGGCGCGCTCCGGCTATTACGTTCTTTTTCCAGTGCCGCGCGAATGGCGACGAAACCTTGGCACCTTCCCCGCGGCCGCTCTAGCTAATTGTACGTCTTTGGACGCATCGCCAAGCGTCACCTGGGGCACCGTCCGAGAGTCAAGGCGGCACTCAGGCCCGCCGGCCCGGCGCCGATTATGATAACGTCGAACATTGGTATCCGTGCGGGGCCGGTCGTGGTGCCGCTTCTTCATTATCCCCAGGGTGTCGAGTAATTTGACACCTCCGGAATTCGGTGGTAAGTGTGAGTATTCACAGGAGTTCAAATGGCTGACGAGCAAAAGCCGGGAGGACCGGTGTCCCCTTCCCCTGGGGAGGGTGCGCCCAAACCGGCCCCGCCGAAGCCCGCCCCTGCAGCGCCCAAACCCCCCGCCGTGATGGCGGCGGTGCCTTGGGAGAGCGATCTCAGCAAGGCGCTGAAAGAGCGATTCGGCGACAGCATTTCGGAGTGTTCCACATACCTGAATCAGAACTTCGTGGCGGCCAAGCCCGAAGCGGTTATCCCCATTATCGAATACCTGAAGCTGGAGGCCGTGGACATCACTGCGGTGGACTGGCCGAAGCGGCCGGCCCGGTTTGACGTCATCTACATTCTCTATAGTTTTGCCCGTAACGAAAGGGTTCGCGTGAAGACCGCCATCCCGGACGGCGCGAAGATGGCCAGCGCCGTGCCGCTGCACCTGGCGGCGAACTGGCTGGAGCGCGAAGTCTACGACATGTTCGGGATCGAGTTCGAGGGACACCCCGACCTGCGGCGCATTCTTCTTCCGGACGAGTGGCAGGGCCATCCGTTGCGCAAGGAATACTCCATTCTCCAGCAAGACGAAAAATGGGTCCAGGAGAACCTGGGCATCGAAAGCGGCCAGTAAGTCCCATGCCGGAATCCACATTTCTAGACACCACGGAGCTTGTCCTGAACATGGGTCCGCAACATCCCTCCACGCACGGGGTGCTGCGGGTGATCCTGAAACTGGACGGGGAAAAGATCACGGGCACGGACTGCGTGATCGGATATCTGCACCGCGGCGTGGAAAAGATCGCCGAGAACCGCTCCTGGCAGCAGTTCGCACCATACGTGGACCGTATGGACTACGTGGCCGCGGTTTCCAACGGCCTGGGATACTGCCTGGCGGTGGAGAAGCTGCTGAACGTAGAGGCGCCTCCCCGGGCGCAAGCCGTGCGGGTGATCCTCACGGAACTGAACCGCATTGCGAGCCACCTGCTGTGGCTGGGAACCCACGCGCTGGACATCGGCGCCATCACCCCGCTCTTCTACGTGATGCGCGAGCGCGAAGAGACGCTCAACATCTTCGAGAAGTACTGCGGGGCGCGCCTGACCACGCACGCTTTCCGCATCGGCGGCCTGCAGTACGACGTTTACGAGGAGTTCGAGAAAGAAGTCAAGGCCTTTTGCGAGATGTTCCTCCCCAAGGTGGACGAGTACGAGGAACTGCTCACCGGCAACCGCATCTGGCAGGGGCGCCTGAAGAACGTCGGCGTGCTTACGGCGGACGAGTGTAAGGAATACGGCGTGACCGGGCCGCTGCTGCGCGCCGCGGGCGTCAAGTGGGACCTCCGCAAGGCCCAGCCCTACTCGGGCTACGAGAAGTACGAGTTCGAAATCCCCACGCGGCGGAACGGCGATACGTTCGACCGGTACATCGTGCGCATCGAGGAGATGCGCCAGTCGATCCGCATCATCCGTCAGGCGGTGGAAGGGATTCCCGAGGGGCCCATCATGGGCAAAGTGCCCAAGGTGGTGAAACCGCCCGTCGGGGAAGCTTATGTCTCCATTGAGGCGCCCAAGGGCGAGTTGGGCTACTACGTGGTAAGCGATGGCGGCACGCAACCCTACCGCGTGCGTGTGCGGCCGCCGTCATTCGTCAACCTGCAGGCGCTCGACCGCATGGTCCGCGGCGGCCTTATCGCGGATATCGTGGCGATTATCGGGACGCTCGACATTGTTCTGGGCGAGGTGGACAGGTAGACAGGGGTGGTTATGGTCAAGTTGCTTCGCACTATTTTTCTGGTTGACCTCATGGAAGGGCTTTGGGTCACCTTCCGCAACCAGCATCCAAATAAGATTTGCACCGAGCAGTATCCGGCCGAGCGGCCCAAGATCGCTGAGCGGTTCCGCGGCGCGCCGCGGCTGAACAGGAATCCGGAAACCGGCCAGACGCTGTGCATCGCCTGCAATCTTTGTGCGCTGGCCTGTCCGGAGCGCTTGATTGTGGTGACCAGCGAACGCAATGAGGAAACCCGCCGCAAGGAACTGACCACCTTCACCTACGACATTTCCCGCTGCATGTTCTGCGGCTTGTGCGAGGACGCCTGTCCGGTGGACGCCCTGGAACTGAGCCAGGATTTCGAAATGGCCACCTACACCCGCGAAGGACAGATCTGGGACCGCCAGATGCTGGAGGAAGGCCCCAAACCTACGCAATACAAATGCTGACCGACACCGTTTTGTTCTATATCTTCGCCGCTCTGGTGCTGGGTGGCGCGATTTTTACGATCACGCGTAGGAGCGCCATCTACAGCGCCATTTCGCTGATCGTATCGCTTTCGGGCGTGGCGGGGTTGTACCTGCTACTGCAGGCCGAGTTTCTGTTTGCCGTGCAGATCGTACTCTACGTGGGCGGCATCATGGTGCTGTTCCTTTTTGTCATTATGCTGGTGAACCTGGACCAGGCGGCGCGCGAGCGGCAGTTCAACCGCGGGTGGTGGCTGGCGCTGGCCTCGGTGGCCGGCGTGGGCGCGCAACTGATTTACTTCCTGCACAAGGGGGCGGGCGCGTTCCGCATCGCCTCGGCCGCCCCCGGCGGACCGGTGGCTCCCGGCAACGTGGAAGCCATTGCCGACGCCCTGTTTTCCGAATACCTGCTGCCGTTCGAACTGGCCTCGCTGCTGCTGCTGGTGGCGGTGGTCGGATCGGTGGTCATGGCGAAGAAAAGGATCTGAACCATGCATCCCATAACCACAGCCCATTACCTGGTTCTCAGCGCGGCGCTGCTGCTGATCGGCACCGTCGGGGTGCTGACGCGCCGGAACATCGTCATCATTCTGATGTCCATCGAACTGATCCTGAACGCCGTCAATATCAACCTGGTCGCGTTCTCCCAAGCCCTGCGCAACGTCAATGGCCAGATCTTTGCGATTTTCGTGATCACCGACGCGGTGGCCGAGGCCGCCGTGGGGCTGGGGATCCTGATCGCGCTGTTCCGCAACAAGGAAACCGTGCTGGCCGATGAGATCGATTTGTTGAAGTGGTAGCCCTGCGATGAATTTTCTCGACCTGATTTGGCTCATTCCGCTGTTTCCCCTGTGCGGGGCCGCGGCGATGCTGTTCTTCGGTAGAATGCTGGACCCGCAACCTCCCTCCGACGTGATGCTGGCTCCGGAACTGGCCGCCGCCCAGGGCGGGCACGCGCACGGCCACGGGCACGGCGGGCACCATGGCGGTCCCGGTAAGTTGTTTGTGAGCCTGTTCTGCCCCGGGATGGTGCTGCTTTCGTTTCTGTTCTCGGCGGGCGCCGTGTGGCAGCTTTCGCAACTGCCGGAGCGCGTTCATGAGGTTGTCGAGTTTACCTGGCTCGCCGGACTGCCTTTCCACACCCTGAGCGGCCATCTGGCTACTTTCTCCGCCGACTGGGGTTTTCTGCTGGACCCGCTGAGCGCCGTCATGATTCTGGTGGTGTCGGGAATCGGATTTCTGATCCACATTTACTCCACCGGATACATGGCCCACGATAACGGGTACTACCGCTTTTTCGGCTATCTAAACCTGTTCGTCTTTTTCATGCTCATGCTGGTGCTGGCCAACAACTACACCCTGCTGTTCGTAGGCTGGGAAGGCGTGGGGTTGTGCAGCTACCTGCTGATCGGTTTCTACTTCCATAAGAAATCCGCGGCGGATGCCGGCAAGAAGGCGTTTATCGTCAACCGCGTAGGCGACGCGGGCTTCATCATAGGGATGCTGCTCACTTTCGCGGTGTTCGGCACCGGGCGCTTCCTGGACGTGAAAGCCGCGCTGAGCGGCGGTAGTTTCCATCCGGAGGCGGGCTTCGGCATCCTGACCGCCATTGCCATCCTGTTTTTTGTGGGGGCCACCGGGAAATCCGCCCAGGTTCCGCTGTATGTGTGGCTGCCGGACGCCATGGAAGGCCCCACGCCGGTATCCGCCCTCATCCACGCGGCTACCATGGTAACGGCGGGCGTGTACATGGTGGCCCGCTCGGCGGCGCTGTTCCAGCTTACGCCGAACGCTTCCACCATCGTGGCGGCGGTGGGCGCGTTCACGGCCATCATGGCGGCCACTATCGCGCTGGTGCAGAACGATATCAAGCGCGTGCTGGCGTACTCCACGGTGAGCCAGTTGGGTTACATGTTCCTGGCCCTGGGAGTGGGCGCCTACTGGGTGGCGATTTTCCACCTGTTCACCCACG
Source organism: Acidobacteriota bacterium (assembly GCA_023380575.1). Next base: position 7,323 of record JAMCRM010000203.1, read on the forward strand.
CGTTCTTCAAGGCCCTGCTCTTCCTGTGTTCCGGCTCCGTGATCCATGCCATGGGCGGCGAGCAGGACATGCGGCGCATGGGCGCGCTGAAAGACAAGATTCCCATTACCCACTGGACCATGTTGGTGGGATCGGTCGCCATCGCGGGCATCCCCGGGTTGGCCGGCTTCTTCTCGAAAGACGAAATCCTGTGGCAGACCTACAGCTCACCGCTCGGCTCCACGTTGCTGTGGTTCGTGGGCCTTGCCACGGCGGGCATGACCGCCTTCTACATGTTCCGGCTCATGAACATGACGTTCTACGGCAAGAGCCGGGTGGCGCCTGAGGTAGCGGCTCACATCCACGAATCGCCCAAGACCATGACGGTCCCGCTAATGGCACTGGCTGCGGGCAGCGTGCTGGCCGGATGGCTGGGCACCCCCAAACTGTGGAACCTGCCCGAACAATTCCGCGCTTTCGAGCGTTGGCTGGAACCGGCCTTCGCCGCCGCGGTGCATGAGGCGGCTCACGAAGGCGCGTCGCACGACGCTTCCATCGAATGGATTCTGATGGCGCTCTCGGTGGCCATCGCGATCATCGGCATCAGCGTAGCTCGCTACTTCTACCACCACAAGCCGGAGATCCCGGACACGCTGGAGGCGCGCTTCAAGCCGGCCCACAGCTTCCTCTCACACAAGTGGTATGTGGACGAGTTGTACGATTTTCTGTTTATTAACGGTTTTGCCAAGGGTGGCGGGACGCTGCTGGGCGCCTTCGACCGCAATGTTGTGGACGGCGGTGTGAACGGCGCCGGCTGGCTCACCCGCTTCAGTTCCCGGGTTTCGATCTGGTGGGACCGCTGGATCGTGGATGGCGCCGTGCGCCTGACGTCCTTCACGGTGAAGCTGCTCTCCTATCCGGCTTGCATTGTGCAGACCGGGCGGGTGCAGGTATACGCCTTCTTCATCGTGATCGGGACCCTCGCATTCTTCGGGTATTACGTAACGCGTTAAGCATATGGACCAGCATCTATTGAGTCTCGTGCTCTTCACCCCGCTCGCGGGGCTGCTTGTACTGCTCTTCATTCCCTCCAGCGCTAAGACCGCCATCAAGGTGTGGGCGAACGTGGCGGCTTTCGCGGGCTTCCTGGTTTCGCTCCTGTTGCTGGTGCGCTTCGATGAAAACGCCGCGGGTTTCCAGATGGTGGAAAAAGCCGACTGGATTCCCACCCTCGGCGTGAAGTACTTCCTCGGCATAGACGGAATCAGTCTCCTGCTCATCATGCTGACCACCGTGATGGGCTTCCTCGCCGTGCTCTCTTCCTGGAAAGCCGTCGACGATCGCGTGAAGGAATATTACGCCATGTTCCTGCTGCTGCAGACGGGCATGCTGGGCGTATTCATGGCGCTTGATTTCTTCCTGTTCTACGTTTTCTGGGAACTGGTGCTGGTGCCCATGTACTTCATCATCGGGGTATGGGGCGGGCCGCGGAAGCTTTACGCCGCCATCAAATTCTTCCTTTACACCCTGGCCGGCTCGGTGCTGATGCTGCTGGGCATTCTGACGCTCTACTTCCAGCACGCGCAGCAGTTCGGCACCTACACCTTCGAGATCTCCGAACTGATGAAGGTGAACATGCCGCTGGGGTTGCAGCAATGGGTCTTCTGGGCCTTCTTCCTGGGCTTCGCCATCAAGGTCCCCATGTTCCCCTTCCACACGTGGCTGCCGGATGCGCATGTGGAGGCGCCCACCGCCGGCTCCGTAATCCTGGCCGCCGTCCTGCTGAAGATGGGAACTTACGGGTTCATCCGCTTTTCACTGCCGCTGCTGCCCCAGGCTTCCTATGACCGGACCATCGTCCAGATTCTGGCGGCGCTGTCGATTGTGGGCATCATCTACGGAGCGCTGGTGAGCCTGATGCAGAAGGACTGGAAAAAGCTGGTGGCCTACTCTTCGGTGAGCCACCTGGGCTTCTGCACGCTGGGCATCTTTGCCATGAACCCCAACGGACTGGCGGGCAGCGTGATCCAGCAGCTCAATCACGGCATTTCGACGGGCATGCTCTTCCTGATTATCGGGATCGTTTACGAGCGCCGGCACACGCGCGAGATCTCCGAATACGGCGGGCTCGCCCACGTGATGCCGAAGTACGCAGTGGTGTTCGCGATTGCCATGCTGAGTTCCGCGGGCCTGCCGCTGCTCAATGGTTTTATCGGTGAGTTCACCATCCTGCAGGGCGCTTTTGAAGCCAGCCACGCCTGGGCCGCCTTCTCGGTCCTGGGGGTGATTCTTGGCGCGGCATACCTGCTGTGGCTCTACCAGCGGACCATGCTGGGCCAGGTCACCAATGCGAAGAACCTGCACCTGCCCGATTTGAGCTTCAGGGAACTGGCGGTATTCCTTCCGCTGATCGCCTGGGCGATCTCGATCGGGGTTTACCCCAAGCCCTATTTCGACGTGCTGCGTAAGCCCGTCCAAGAGATTGTGGAGCGCGTGCGGCCCGGCTATTATGCGGCCCCCGCGCTGGCCTCATCGCCGCACCTCCAAACGGCAACCGCGCCGGAAAGGGGGCAACAATGAACCAGTTTTATACCTCAACCGACCATTTCGTGCTGATTCCGGCCCTGATGCTGGGACTGTTCGGCTGCGCGACCCTCCTCTTCGAATTCCTGGTGCCCAACCAGAAGCGCATCCTGCTCGGAATCGTGCTCGCCGGCCTTGCCTTCACGGGTTACGGGCTCTGGCAGCAGCAGACCTTCCTGGCCGCGGGCGGCTTCGGGGAACTCACGGCATTTCACGGATCCCTGGTGATCGATGGCTTCGCCCTCTTCTTCAACTGGCTCTTCCTGGCGGCCACGGCGGTGGTCAGCATCGTCTCCTACAAATATCTGGAGATCGAAGGCGAGCACCACGGGGAATACTACGCGCTGCTGCTGTTCGCGCAATGCGGCATGTTTTTCCTGGCCGCCGGCACCGACCTGGTGACCCTGTTCATTGGGCTGGAGTTGATGGCACTCAGCTTCTACGTGATGGTGGGATTCCTGCGCGGCGAGAAGCGCTCCAACGAAGCGGCCATGAAGTACCTGCTGTTGGGGGCCTTTTCGAGCGGTTTCCTGGCGTACGGTTTTTCCATCATGTACGGGATCTCCGGATCCACCAAGCTGACTGAAATCGCGACCGCTGTTGCGGCGCGGCCGGCCTGGGATCCCCTGGTCTTCCTGGCCATGGCCACCACGGCGGTCGGGCTGCTCTTCAAGGTTGCGGCGGCGCCGTTCCACATGTGGGCTCCGGACGTCTATGAAGGCGCGCCCACTACCGTGACGGCGTATCTCTCGGTGGCGTCGAAAGCGGCGTCGTTCGCGTTCCTGTTGCGCATTTTCTGGGTGTACCCGGGACCGCTGGCTTCGGCGCGGGAAATGTGGGAGCCGCTGCTGGCGGCGGTGGCAATTGCCACCATGACCATCGGCAACCTGGCGGCCATCAACCAGACCAACATTAAGCGCCTGCTGGCCTACAGTTCCATCTCGCACGCGGGCTATATGCTGCTGGGCCTGGTTGCCGGCAATGCGACCGGCATCAAGGGAATCGCCGTCTATCTGCTGGTTTACACCTTCATGAACCTGGGGGCGTTCACTGTGGTGATCGCGCTGCGGCGCAAGGACATCATCGGCGAAGACCTGGACGATATCGCCGGCCTGGTGCACCGCAGCCCCGGCTACGCCGCGCTGATGCTGATTTTCCTGTTATCGCTGGCCGGCATCCCGCCCACGGCGGGCTTCCTGGGCAAGTACTACATTTTCCTTTCGTTGATCGAAACCGGCCACTACGCGCTGGCGGTGGTGGCGACGCTTTACGTGGCGGTGGCGATCTAT
>JAMCRM010000204.1:0-5149 GCA_023380575.1 Acidobacteriota bacterium
GCCAGGGCCGCGAGGAAGGCTGCTTCATCGGCGGTTTCGGCGTAGACATCGGCCGGGCCGCCCACGCCGAAGCGGGTATACCGGCTCAGCGGCCAAAAGTGCTCTATGTAGCACTGGCCGCGGGCGCCGCGTGGCTAATCATACAGCGGGTCCAACGGGGATGGTTTACGGCGGCCTGGGATGAGCGCTTTGTTGAGAAAATCGATACATCCCGACATCGCCCGGAAGCGCTTGAGGACCGCTTTGTACAGACTGGCCGTGGTCGCCATGGCAGGGTCCAGCACGACGTAAAAGTAGCACTGTTTGAGACGCAGCAGGTCGGCGCCAGGGTGATCGCATGCGTAGCCCTTTGGCACGCGCCTGAGGCGGGCGCCCTGCACCTCGCCGAGAAGCCGACGCATGGTGCGCGATTCGGCGAGCCGGCGAAATTCCTCGTGGTGCTCCGCGAAGTGGCTGCGCATGGCCCGCACGGCTTCCGGCGGTGGCAGGTAGAGCCCCCCGCCCACCTCCACCTCGCGCGGGCCCACTCCGACGTAGTAGCCCGCCGCCCCGTGCTTTTCCGCTCCGCGGCGGTAAAATGAAGCCGCGATGTTGGTTTTGTAAGGCGTCTTGTCCGCGCTGAAGCGCGTGTCGCGGTAGACCCGGTAGATGGCTTTGGCGGGGTCCGTCACATAGGCGGGGGCGAACTCCATCATGGCGGCGTTGAGGGATTCGATCAGCTCCACCATGGGGCCGCGGACCTGCTGTTCGTAGACCTGCTTGTGGGCGAGAAACCACTCGCGGTGGTTGTGGCGCGCCAAACTATTCAGGAAACGTATGCCTTTAGCCGGGAAACCCCGGAAACCGGCGTTCATCAGACGGGCTCCTCTATAATTGAAAGATAATGGCTAACGCGGAAGAGACCCTCGCGCGTCTCGCCGGAATCTCCAATCTAACCGTTTTCGAGGGCGCGCCGCTGAGCCGGTATACCCGCTTCGGCGTGGGCGGCCCGGCCGATGTCTACGCCGAAACCGCCGATGAAGCAGCCTTCCTCGCGGCCCTGGCGGTGGCGCGGTCGAGCGGCTTGGCGTTCATGGTAATGGGGAGCGGCACCAACCTGATCGCCTCCGATGCGGGCTTCCGCGGCATCATGCTGCGCTTTATCTCGAGCCGCATCGAAGGCGCGGAGAACCTGGTCACGGCGGATGCCGGCGCCGCGCTTGACGACGTGGTGGATTTCACCATATCCAACGGCCTCAAGGGCTTGGAAACGCTGGCGGGGATCCCGGGTTCGCTGGGGGCGGCCATCTACGGCAATGCAGGCGCTTACGGCCATGCCATGGCGGAATGCGTGGCGCGCGTCCGCTTCTTCGACGGCGATTCCGTGCGCGTCCTGGCCCGCGAGGAGTGCGCCTTCCGTTACCGCGAGAGCGTGTTTAAACGTCATAAGGGTTGGATTATCTTTTCGGCGGAACTGCTGCTGGAAGCGGCCGATGCAGATGTTCTCAAGGCCGCTGCGGCCCAGATTCGGGAAACACGGAACCGCAAGTTTCCGGTCACCATGAAGTGCGCCGGAAGCGTTTTTAAGAACCTGATTCTGCGGGAGTTGCCGGCTGGAGCGGCAGCCCGCGTACCGTCCGCCGTAGTACGCGAAGGCAAAGTGCCCGCGGCGTGGTTTCTGGAACAGGTGGGCGCCAAAGGCATGCGCTCCGGCGATATCCGCGTGGCCGAGTACCACGCCAACCTGCTGTATAATGCTGGCGCGGGGACTGCCGCTGAACTGTGCGTCCTCATCGGCGAACTCAAGGCGCGGGTGCGGGCGGAGTTCGGGCTGGATTTGGAGGAAGAGGTTCAGTATGTCGGTTTTCCGCACGCCGGCGTGGTGGACCGGGAGGCCTACACTTCCGCGTAGTGGGTTTCTTCCGAATTCCGGATTCGGGCCTGCCGGATTCGCGGCAAAATGCAGGAAAATCGAGATATCAGTTGGAATAGGAAGGGTTTAGCGGGCTGGTAATAAACGTGCTAATGGTGCTACGCGGGTACCGGTGTCTCGCGCCGGCCAGGGTGGTGGAGTGATGTTGCAAGAATTGAAATTTCAGCTCTCCACGGCGATCCTCACGGTATTGACGATCGCCGCGGCGGGCGCTGCCCTCATCAACTTCCACCAGCGCCAGACCTTCCATTTGCCCGAAGACAACGTGATTTGGGTGGACCGCGCCGGGGAGGTGGTGGCCCAGCGGGTCACTCCGGGAGGGCAGGGGGCCAAGTTCGGCATCAAGAACGGTGACCGCCTGCGGCAGATTGGCGGCATCAATATCGAAAAGGCCACGGATGTGCCCCAGGTGCTGGTGGGGGTGGGCGCCTGGAACAAGGCTGAATACACGCTGGTACGCCGGGGCGTGGAATTCAAAGCCACTGTATACGTGGGATCCGATCCTCCCGATCCCGCGGTGACCTATCAGTACCTTGTGGCCCTGGCCTACCTGGTGATCGGGCTGTTTGTTTATTTACGGCGCGGCAGCGCGTATAAGGCCCGGCATTTTTATATTTTCTGCCTGGTTTCCTTCGTCTTTTATTCCTTCCATTACACCGGAAAGCTGAACCCCTTTGACCAAGTTATTTATTTCGGCAACGTGGCGGCGGGGTTGCTGGCTCCCACGATTTTTCTGCACTTCTGCCTTACCTTTCCCGAACCCCGGCCATGGTTCCGCCGCCGCACCGTGCAGGGGCTGGTCTATCTGCCTGCCGTGCTGCTGTTCGGCCTGTGGCTGGCGATCACTTCAGGGGTGGTGCGGATCGCCGGGTCGATAATCGAGGTGAAGTGGGTCATGGACCGCATCTGGTTGCCATTTTTGACCCTGCTCTACCTGGGCAGCGGTGTGGCGGCTTCGGCGGATTACTCGGACGATCCGATTGCGCGGCGGCAGTTGCAGTGGCTGCGCTACGGCGTCTTCGCCGGCGTGATGCCGTTCGCGGTGCTTTACGTGATTCCGTACTCCCTGGGGGTGCTGCCGAGCGAGTACCTGAAGCTCTCGGTTCTTTCCCTGGGCTTGGTTCCGCTCACCCTGGCCTATGCCGTGGTGCGCTACCGGCTGATGGACGTGGATATTCTGTTCCGCCGCGGCTATGCCTACACGCTGGCCACGCTGTGCGTGTTCGCGGCTTTCTACGCCATCCTGTTCTCGGTTGCGGGTCTGGTCCAGAAAAACTTCAAAGACCTGGGCAACGGCGGCCTGATTGTCGTCATGCTGACCACGGCGTTCCTGTTCCAGCCCATTCGCAACTGGATTCAGGACCGCCTCGACAAGCACTTCTACCAGGACCGTTACGATTACCGCCGCACCCTGGTGGAGTTCGCGCGGGAATTGGGTTCGGAGACGGATCTGGATGCCATGCTCGGCTCCATCGGGGAGCGCCTGATCCAGACCCTCTCCATCCGGCATTTGGCGTTTTTCCTTGCCGACCCCGATGCGCCGCAGCGCTTCGGGTTAAAAATGGCCATGGGTTTCCACCGGCGCGCGCTGGCCGACGAGGCGCTCGACCTGAGCTTCCTGAACTGGGACCTGCCGCATCCTTACCTGTTCTTTGAACGCACGCGGCACCAGTTGGACGCGGTTTCGCGAGGATGGCCAGCCTCGGTGCGCCGCACCATCTCGGACCTCGACCTGACGTACTACCTCCCCTGCACGGTGCGCGGCAAGACCATCGCCTATATGGGGGTAAGCCGCACCGGGGACGACGATTTTCTTTCCACCGTGGACGTGGAACTGTTGCAGACCCTGGCCGGCTACGTGGGAATTGCCATAGAAAACGCCACCCTATACCGGTCGCTGCAGCGCAAGGTGGAAGAATACGAGAAGCTCAAGGAATTCAGCGAGAACATCGTCGAATCCATTAACGTGGGCATCCTCGCGGCGGACCTGGAGGACCGCGTGGAAAGCTGGAACACCCAGATGGAGAGCTTCAGCGGCATTCTGCGGGAAGAGGCGCTGGGCCGCCGGCTTGCGGAGTTGTTCCCCGCCGAACTCACGGAGCAGTTCGACCGGGTGCGCGGAGAGACCGGTATCCACCATATCTATAAGTTCGTGCTGCAGCCCTCGGCCATTCCGGCGCTGGCGGGCAAGCTTCCCGCGAACGGCAACGGCCACAACGGTCCGGCCTATCGCGAGGCCACTCTGAACATCGCCATCGCGCCCCTGGTTTCGAAGAACCTGGAACAGATCGGGCGGCTGATCATCTTCGACGATGTGACGGACCGCGCCGAACTGGAGCAGCGCCTGGTGCAGGCCGACAAGCTCAGTTCCATAGGGCTGCTGGCCGCGGGCGTCGCGCACGAGGTCAACACCCCGCTGGCCGTGATCTCCACCTACGCCCAGATGCTTGGCAAGCAGGTGGCCAACGATCACCAGAAGTCCCTCATGCTGGACAAAATCGCCAAGCAGACCTTCCGCGCCAGCGAGATTGTCAATTCGCTATTGAATTTTTCCCGCACCTCCACCACCTCGTTCGGCGAAGTGAATTTGAACCGGGTGATTCAGGAGACCATGTCCCTGCTGGAGCACCAGCTTCAGAAAGCCGGCGTCCAGGTTACAATGGATCTGGATCCTTCACTCCCGCCGATCAACGGCAACGCCGGCAAGTTGCAGCAGGTCTTTCTGAATCTCTTTCTCAACGCACGCGACGCGATGGATGCCAACGGACGCCTGGAAGTGCGCACCTGGGCCGAAGACTCCGGCGCGCGTGTGGAGGTGGCCGATTCGGGGCATGGTATTCCGCCTGACCTGATCAACCGCATCTACGACCCGTTCTTTACGACGAAAGGGAGCCGCAAAGGCACCGGCCTTGGCCTTTCCGTCACTTACGGCATCATCCAGGAGCATGGGGGGTCCATCGAAGTATTCAACCGCCGCACGGGCGGAGCATGCTTCCACCTGGAACTGCCATGGCACCGGGTGGCGGCGAGAAGGCCGGTGAATGCCGTCTGAAATGAGTCCTGAGCCACAACTATCCCTATCCAAAGGTAAGATCCTCGTCGTGGACGACGAAGCCGCCATCCGCGAAGGCCTGCACGACCTGCTGACCATCGAGGGCGGCTACACGGTGGACCTGGCGGAGAATGCCGCCGAGGGTATCCACAAGATGAATTCGCGCCCGTACGATCTGGTGCTGC
>JAMCRM010000204.1:5159-5992 GCA_023380575.1 Acidobacteriota bacterium
GGCTGCGCGGTGGACATGGCGGGGAATGGCGCAGAGGGTATCCACAAGATGAATGCGCGGCCGTGGGATCTGGTGCTGCTGGATCTTATGATGCCGGACCGTTCGGGAATGGACGTGCTGCGCGAGGTGCGCGAACGCGACCACGAAACGCCCATCTTTATCCTGACCGCCTACGGCACGGTGGAGCGCGCCGTGGAAGCGCTCAAGCTGGGCGCCAACGATTTCTTCAACAAGCCCTGGGGCGAGAACGAGAAGCTCATTATCGAAGTCGAGCGCGCCATTGCGCGGCGGCGCCTGGAATACGAAAACGCCCACCTCAAGCGCGCCCTCAAACAGCGCTACTCGTTCCCCAACATCGTGGGGAAGAGCGAGCGCATGTTGCGGTTGCTCGACCTGGTGGCGCAGGTGGCGCCCACGCGTTCCACGGTGCTGATCACGGGTGAAACCGGCACCGGCAAGGAACTCATCGCTAAGGCCATCCACACCTACTCGCCCAGGGCGGAACATGTCTTTGTGGCGGTCAACAGCGGCTCGCTGCCGCCGGAACTGCTGGAATCCACGCTTTTCGGCCACATGCGGGGCGCCTTCACCAGCGCCGTGGCTTCCAAAAAGGGCTACTTCGAGGTAGCCGATAAAGGCACCATCTTCTTCGATGAAATCGGCAATATCGGCCTCGAAACCCAGGTCAAGCTGCTGCGCGTGATTCAGGAGCGCGAGTTCACCCCCCTGGGCTCCACGGACCCGATCAAGGTGGATGTCCGCATACTGGCGGCCACCAACGCGGATCTGCGCAAGCTGGTGGAAGAAGGGCGCTTTCGCGAGGACCTCTACTA
>JAMCRM010000205.1:0-1677 GCA_023380575.1 Acidobacteriota bacterium
CCGCTGCCCTCAACTGTGGCGAATTCCGATAGCCGCATGGTGCGGCTATCGGCAGGCGTAACGCTGTAATGCCTGTTGCAGGGCAAGCCGGAGTAGAACGGTTTCCGAGACATTGTCCGTCGTGTTGCAGCCCTGCCAGTCGAGCCAGACGTATTCGAGGCACAGGTAGCTCTCATATCCTGATTCGGACAGGCCACGTATCATCCCCGGAAAGTCGATGGTGGATTCCGCTACCGGCGCCTGCAGACGCCCGCGCGTGCCGCCGCGCACGTGGACGTGCGAGGCGTAGCGGCACAGGGGATGCACATCCTCATTCCGGAAGCCGGCGTAGATAAAGTGCCCGTAGTCCAGGGTCAGGGTAAGCCCCGCGGTCGATTCCAAAAAGCGTTTTGTGTCATCCGGCGTGGCACAGACGGAGCCTACGTGCGGCTCCACGGAGTATCGAATGCCGGATTGCGCAGCGCGGCTACATCTCCAGAGCGTCTCCTCGACAGCCAAATCGAAGGACGCTTCCACCCCCAGGCGGACCTGCGGAACACCGGGCAGGCCGGTTATGTGCGGGACTTTGAGGGCTTCGGTAAATTCGAGCGCTCGTTCAAAGACGCACCGGTTGCCGGTCCGGACTGACGGATCCGGATCGTTCACAGCATGCTCATGCGGTTCGACGCCGATCTGCAAAAAGACATCGGAAATTTCAAGTTCCGCCCGGGCAAACTCCTCCCGCAGCGTCCGCGCCGCCGCGCGTGGATCGGCCAGCAGTTCACTCGTGCGGTAATGATCGCTGCGCTCGAACAGGCCGACATCGACGGCGCGGAATCCCAGCGCACGCACCACCTCCAGCATGGCTGCACGGGGCAGCACAGGAAACGTAAAATCCGCGCAGGAGAATCGAATCATATAGCCCCCGATTGCCGGCAGAAAGTTTGGTATATGCCATCGAGATCTGCAATGACCCGGCGCGCCGGCCCGCCGCGCCGCAGATACTCGACCACCGGTTTTCCGGCAGCCGCCTGGAACTCGGTATATCCGGGGCACCGCGGGCGGACCACCGCGCGCTCCACAGAGGCGCGTGTAGTGCTGAAGAAATCACCGGTAACATCGTTCAGCAGGCGGTCGCTCCATGCCAGCCGGTGAGCGGGTTGGCCGCCGGCAAGAGCGTAGATTCCGCGCTGCCATTCTGCGCCGGAAACCGCCAAGGCATAAACCAGGGCCGTATCGATGTGGCGGCAACGGCGTGAAACTGCCAGCCCGGTGCCGCCCAGAATCGTGCGGACGGGGCCATAGCCCTCCAGTGTGGGAGGCTCGGCGAATCGCAGCGGGTGCGGCACGAAGGCCACCCGGGCGTAGTTGCTGTAAGTATAGGCAAAAGGACAATAGGCATGGGCTTCCGACGACCCCATCGCCTCATACATGGCAATCGGGTTCCAATCCCAGACCTGCGGCGGCAAACGGGCGGCGAGTTCGCGCAGTACATCGAGCGCGGCGAGACCCGCGTCACACTCGATGAATGCGCCGCCCTCGTGCGCGAACGTCCCGCCTAGCGTCACACAGAACCCCATGAAGTTCAGAAACACGTCGGCGGGAAACCCGGGCATGACGACGCGTTCCTCCCGCGCCAGTTCGAGCACGTCCGTCCAGGTCCGTGGGGCATCCGCCAGCAGATCGGGACGATAGCTC